>NZ_JBIVSD010000002.1:0-117642 GCF_044756065.1 Kitasatospora sp. NPDC092039
CGGGTTTCGCGACGGCGATGCGGACGCTGGACCACACGCGGGTGACGATCGCGGCGCAGGCGGTGGGGATCGCGCAGGGGGCGCTGGACTACGCCTGGGGGTACGTGAAGGAGCGCAGGCAGTTCGGGAAGGCGATCGCGGAGTTCCAGGGTGTGCAGTTCATGCTGGCGGACATGGCGATGAAGCTGGAGGCGGCGCGGCAGATGACGTACGTGGCGGCGGCGAAGTCGCAGCGCGGGGACGCGGACCTGACGTTCTTCGGTGCGGCGGCGAAGTGCTACGCGTCGGACGCGGCGATGGAGATCACGACGGACGCGGTGCAGTTGCTGGGCGGGTACGGGTACACGCGGGACTACCCGGTGGAGCGGATGATGCGGGACGCGAAGATCACGCAGATCTACGAGGGCACCAACCAGGTCCAGCGGATCGTGATGGCCCGCAACCTCCCGTAACCCGCTCAGGACGTGCACCGACGGCCGGGCCCGCGAGAGGCCCGGCCGACGGCGCCGCCCCCTGGGCGCGGATGTTAGGTTCCGGTGGATGAGCGAGAAGGAAGAGCAGGACCAGCCCATGACTGACGGGCCCTCGAAGCCGGCGATGCGCGAGGCGCTGGTGGCCGCGGCCTTCGAGCTCTTCCTGGAGCGCGGCTTCGAACAGACCACCGTCGACGACATCGTCGCGCTGGCCGGTGTCGGCCGGCGCTCCTTCTTCCGCTACTTCCCGGCCAAGGAGGACGTGGTCTTCCCCGACCACGAGCGCAGCCTCGCCGAGATGACGGAGTTCCTGGACTCCGGCACCGGCGAGGAGGACCCGGTCAAGCACGCCTGCGACGCCGCCCGCCTGGTCCTGCGGATGTACGCCGAGCAGCCGTCCTTCTCCGTCCAGCGCTACCGCCTGACCCGCAAGGTGCCCGGCCTGCGGGCGTACGAGCTGTCCGTGGTCTGGCGCTACGAGCACACCCTCGCCGCCTACCTGCGCGGCCGCTACGCCGACCGCCCGGACGGCCCGCTGCGCGCGGACGTGACCGCCGCGGCCGTCGTCGCCGCGCACAACCACGCCCTGCGCACCTGGCTGCGCTCGGGCGGGGAGAGCGACTGGGTGGCCGAGGTGGACGCGGCCATGGCCTTCGTCACCGGCACCTGGAGCGACCGCCCGGCCGAGGCCGCCGCCGAGGGCGACCCCGACGACGTCGTGGTGCTGGTCGCCAGCCGCCGGGCGCCGCTGTGGCGGATGGTCCAGGGCATCGAGAGCGCGCTGGGCACCGACGCCCGCCAGGTCTGACCATCACCCGTACGGCGCAGCCGGGGCCGCCGTGGCCCCGGGCGACGGCCCCCGCGCCGTGCGGGGCCTCCGGCCCGGGGCGAGACTCGGTCGCAGGACGGGGCCTCCCGGGCGGCGGGCGGCCCGGGAGCGCGAGGGAGCGGCGATGCCGACGACGTCCCGGCAGCCGGGCGGCGGCCCGACCCCGCGCGAGGTGCTGCCGCACAGGGGCTACCTGCGGCTGCTGCTGATCTCGGCCCTGGTCGGCATCCCGGTCTCGCTGGCGGCCTTCGGTTTCGTCGGCCTGGAACACCAACTCCAGCACTGGGTCTGGGAGAGCCTGCCGACCGCGGCCGGCTACCGCCGGGCGCCCTGGTGGTGGCCGCTGCCGGCGCTGCTGCTGGCAGGCCTGCTGCTCGCCCCGGTCGTGACCCGGCTGCCCGGGCGCGGCGGCCACGTCCCGGTGGACGGGCTGGGCGGCCCGCCCGGACCGCCGGCCGCCGTCCCCGGCGTGGTGCTGGCCGCGCTCGCCTGTCTGCCGCTCGGCGTGGTGCTCGGCCCGGAGGCGCCGCTGATGGCGCTCGGCGGCGGCCTCGCCCTGCTCGCCGTCCGCTCCGCCAGGAGGGCCGAACAGCCGCGGCTGGTGGTGGTGTTGGGCACGGCGGGTGCGGCGGCGGCGATCTCCACCATCTTCGGCAGCCCGCTGGTGGCCGCCGTGATGCTGATCGAGGCGGCCGGGCTGGGCGGCCCGCAGCTGATCGCGCTGATCCTGCCCAGTCTGCTGGCCGGCGGGCTCGGGGCGCTGGTCTTCACCGGCTTCGGCCACTGGACCGGCCTGGCGATCGGCGCGCTCTCGCTGCCGCGCCTGCCGAAGAGCGGGGTGCCCGACCCGGGGGACTTCCTCTGGGGCGTCCCACTGGCCGTCGCGATCGCCGTGGTCTGCGTGGCCGGGCAGAGCGTCGGCCACCGGGTGAAGGCCCTCACCACGACCGGCACCGCCCGGCAGACCGCCCTGCGCACGGTGCTGTGCGCGGTCGCCGTCGGCGGCTGCCTCGCCGCCTACGCCCTGCTCACCGGCCGCTCCCCGGAGGAGGCCGCGCTCTCCGGGCAGGCCACCCTGGGCGCGCTCGCCGCCGACCCGGCCGCCTGGCCGGTCGGCGCGCTGCTCGCCCTGGTGCTCTGCAAGGGGCTGGCCTGGTCGGTCGCCCTCGGCAGTCTGCGCGGCGGCCCGATCTTCCCGGCGATCCTGCTCGGCGCGGCCCTCGGCACGGCCTGTGCGCCGCTGCCCGGCTTCGGTGCCGCGCCCGCCCTGGCCGTCGGCCTCGCGGCCTCCAGCGCAGCCGTCACCGGCCTGCCGGTCACCAGCACCGTCCTGGCCGCCATGCTGCTCGGCGGCGAGGCGGCCAACTCGATGCCGCTGCTGATCGTGTCCACGGTGGCGGCCTTCGTCACCGCGCAGTCGCTGCGCGGCCGGCCGAAGCGGGACGCCGCCCCGGCCGTCAGCTGACAGCGGCCTCCGGGCCCGCGCCGAGGTACTGCTCGATCTGCTGCTGGTTCTCCACCAATCGCAGGCACAGGTGCCGCAGTTGGGCCAGCTCCTCGGGGCTGAAGCCGCGGAAGACGGCGGCCATCGCGCGCTCGGTGGGCACCCGGAACTCGTCCAGCCAGGCCAGCCCCTCGGCCGTCGCGGTGACCAGCACCGCCCGCCGGTCCTTCGGGTCGGGGGAGCGGCGGGCCAGCCCCTCCCGCTCCAGGGTGTCCACCAGCCCGGTCGCGTTGCGCGGGCTCACCCCGCCGGCCCGGGCCAACTCGCCCACCGTCAGCCCCGGTTCCCCGGTCCCACCCGCCGCACCGAGCCGTACCAGCACGTCCAACGCCCCCGCGCTCAACCCCCGCCCCCGTGATCCGTGCGCCCGCAGCCTCTCCACCGCGTGGAACGCCGACCGCGCGGCGGCCGCCGCCTCCAGCGCCAGGGTGTCCCCGCCCTTGGTGAACACGCCCATGGCCGTCCGCACCCTGCTGTCGTACAGCCGGCCCTCGTCATCGCGCCCCAACGGGCCGGTCGTCGCTTCCCCCGAGTTATTTACCTGCTTCATAATGAAGTCATTCTGCACTGCTCGGGACGCCTGTCAAGGGGTGGCCCGCCGACTCGTCGGCCAGGGCGGAGACTTCGGCGGGGGTCGGGGTGGGCCCCTGCGGGAACCCGTCAGGTCCCGAGGCGCTAGCCAACTGTTCCCGTACGTCCGAGCCGCGTATCGGGCCGTTCGAATGATGCCGCCGGGGATCGGGGGCGGCGCGACCGCGGGTCGGCGCCGGGGTCGGGGTCAGCACGGAGAGTGACGCGGGTGTGCTCCGGCCGAATGATCCTGTGAGATGGGCATACGAACTGTATTTCCGCTGGTGAGAGCGGCGAGTCCGAGGGGACGTGAGGCCGGACGGGGTGCGGCGCCGGTTGCGACGGGATGCGGGCCGTGGCTGTCTGAATCGCGGCGGGGCCGACCGGCGCCGCCACCAGATCCGGAAAACTCCGTGGAGGAGATCTTCATGCGTGCTCTCAAGCGAGTCGTGGCCGTCGGCGCTCTCACCGTCCCGCTCGTCCTCGGCTGCGCCGGCCTGGCGTCGGCCGCAGAAGGCATCGACGCGAACTACGGCAAGGGCTACTTCACCGCGAACGAGAACGGTGCCGGTCTCGCGGCCGTCGAATCCCACGTCGGCCCGGACGGCGTCTCGCACGCCGACTTCTGGATCTGGGCCGACGACAACGGCGTCTCCGGTTCCTTCACGGGTTCGGGCGCCACGTTCGTCGAGGGCTGACCCGACCCGCTCGGGCCTGACCCGGGCGCCGTCCCGTCGGAACAGACCCACCCCGGATGCCCGGCCGGTGCCCACCGGCCGGGCATCCGGCCGGTCGTACCCGGGGGAGAGCGGTGGGGGCAGCCCCGGCGGAAAGCCGCGCCGGAAGAAGCCGAAAAGCAGGAAGGCCCCAGATCAACTGGGGCCTTCCGTCGGTGTCCGAGGGGGGACTTGAACCCCCACGCCCGATAAAGGGCACTAGCACCTCAAGCTAGCGCGTCTGCCATTCCGCCACCCGGACCAGGTGTCGTCCTCGCGGCTTCCGATCTCTCGTCCGTCGCGCTGACAGATGTAACTGTAGCAAAGATCGGCTTGGGCTCCCAAAACGGTTCCCGGCGGGGGAGCGGGGCCGGTGGCGGCGGCAAGGGGCGGTCTGTGGCGAGGGCGTGACCAGGGGGTTTCGGGAAGGTGCGGGGGCTGGATCGGGATACGGGGCTGGGGGAGGATGGGCGGACGTGCTCGTACGGCCCGGGTGCAGGTCCTGGGGGTGGCGCGCTGGTGCGTCGGTGCGGGCCCAAGACGAGGAGTGACCGTGAGCGAGCGGAGCGAGTCGGCGGCCCCGAAGGTGACGGCGGAGTCGGAGGTCGCCGAGATCTGTCGCGATCTGATCCGGATCGACACCAGTAACTACGGGGACGGCTCCGGCCCGGGCGAGCGGAAGGCGGCCGAGTACGTGGCCGAGCAGCTCGCCGAGTTCGGCCTCGAACCGAAGATCTTCGAGTCGGCCAAGGGTCGGGCCTCGACCGTGGTCCGGATCGAGGGCGAGGACCGCTCCCGTCCCGGCCTGCTGATCCACGGCCACACCGACGTGGTGCCGGCCAACGCCGCGGACTGGACCCACGACCCGTTCGGCGGCGAGATCGCGGACGGCTGCGTCTGGGGGCGCGGGGCGGTCGACATGAAGGACATGGACGCGATGACCCTGGCGGTCATCCGCGACCGGCTCCGCACCGGGCGCAAGCCCCCGCGCGACATCGTGCTGGCCTTCCTCGCCGACGAGGAGGCCGGCGGCACCTACGGGGCGCGTTTCCTGGTGGACAAGCACCCGGGGCTGTTCGAGGGCGTGACCGAGGCGATCGGCGAGGTCGGCGGCTTCTCCTTCACGGTCAACGACCAGGTCCGGCTCTACCTGGTGGAGACGGCCGAGAAGGGCATGCACTGGATGCGCCTGACGGTCGAGGGCCGGGCCGGCCACGGCTCGATGGAGAACGACGACAACGCGATCACCGAGCTGTGCGAGGCGGTCGCCCGTCTCGGCCGGCACCAGTTCCCGCTGCGGATCACCAAGACCGTCCGGGCCTTCCTGGACGAGCTGTCGGACGCGCTCGGGGTCGAGCTGGACCCGGAGAACATGGACGAGACGCTGCGGGTGCTCGGCGGCATCGCCAAGATGATCGGCACCACCCTGCGCAACACCGCCCAGCCGACCATGCTCGGCGCGGGCTACAAGGTCAACGTGATCCCCGGCCAGGCCACCGCGCACGTGGACGGGCGCTTCCTGCCCGGCTACGAGGAGGAGTTCCTGGCCGAGCTGGACAGCGTGCTCGGCCCGCGCGTGAAGCGCGAGAGCATCCACTCGGACAAGGCGATCGAGACCGGCTTCGACGGCGCCCTGGTCGAGGCGATGCAGACCGCGCTGCGGGCCGAGGACCCGATCGCCCGCGCGGTCCCGTACTGCCTGTCGGGCGGGACGGACGCCAAGTCCTTCCAGGACCTGGGCATCCGCTGCTTCGGCTTCGCGCCGCTCCAGCTGCCGCCGGACCTGGACTTCGCCGGGATGTTCCACGGCGTGGACGAGCGGGTGCCGGTGGACGGCCTGAAGTTCGGCGCCCGGGTGCTGGACCGCTTCATCGACGCCTGCTGAATCCCTGATCAGGCGACTGGGTCGGCCCGTTCCCGGAGAGCCGGGGGCGGGCCGGCCGCATTGTCCGAGCTGATGATTGTGGGACCGGGAGAAGGAGATCGACAGAAACGGTTCCTCCGGAATTTCCTGGTTGATCATTTGTGCGAGACCTCACCGTTGCGGGTGAATGGGAGATCGACTCCGTACCCCGTTTGCCGCAGCGTCGTTCATCCCTGTGCAGCCCGCCGAACGGGTTGCGTTGTCCATACAGGAGGAATGATGAAGGTCAAGAAGATCGCCGCTGTCACCGCCGCCACCGGTGGTCTGGTGCTCGCCGCCGCCGGCGTCGCGTCCGCTCACGCGGGCGCCGGGGGTGTGGCCGCCGGCTCCCCGGGCGTGCTGTCGGGCAACCAGATCCAGGTCCCGGTCCACATCCCGATCAACTTCTGCGGCAACACCGTGGACGTCGTCGGCGTGCTGAACCCGACCTTCGGCAACCACTGCGCCAACGTCTGAGTCGACCTCCGGGCCGCCGAGGCCTGTTGAGCCGAACTCGGAACGGCCCCCGGGCGGCGGACGCGCCGTGCCGGGGGCCTTCGCCTTCCCGGCGGCCCGTCGGCGCCCGTCGGCCGCCCTCCCGGGGCCGCCGGATACACGGCACCCGACACGATCGCTCGATCGGGTGAAGCTGATTCGTTCGGCTCAACCTCCCGGTTGGCCCCTCGTTAACCCGTGTGCAGCCGAAGCCCTTGCGTGATTTACGGATATACCGAAATTCCGACTTTCTTGAAGGTTCACGTCAAGGTCGACACGTCGTCTCGAAATGTCAGGGGAAAACATGAGGAATGTAGCCAAGAAGGGGATCCTCACGGCCGTGGCCACCGGCAGTGTGCTGGCCTCGACCGCCGGCTACGCCTATGCGGGGGGAGCCGAGGCACAGGGGGTGGCCACCGGTTCGCCCGGCGTCGTCTCGGGCAACTCGGTCCAGGTGCCGATCCAGGTGCCGATCAACGCCTGCGGCAACACGATCGACGTGGTCGGCTTGCTGAACCCGTCCTTCGGCAACCACTGCGCCAACGTCAACGGCGGAGGCCACCCGGCCGGCAAGCCGGCCCAGGGCGGCCAGCCCGGCGGCGGCTCGGGGGCCACCGGCGGCGGCACCGGCGGTGGCGGCCACACCGGTGGTGGCGCGGGCGGCGTCGACGGCTCCGGCACCGGCGGGAGCCAGGGCACCGGCGTTCCGGGCACCACGGTGCCGGGTGCCAACGTCCCGGGTGCCGGCGTTCCGGGCGCCGGCGCCTCCGGCACCGCCACCAACTCGGCGGGCGTGATCTCCGGCAACAGCGTCCAGGCTCCGGTGGACGTCCCGGTCAACGCCTGCGGCAACTCGGTGAACGTGGTCGGCGTCGGCAACCCGGCGTTCGGCAACGACTGCGCCAACGTGGAGAAGGTCGTGCCGCCCACCCCGGCCCCGCCGGTCGAGGGCTGCGCCGAGGCCTGCCCGACCCCGCCGCAGGTCTCCGCCGAGGAGGTGACCAACCCGCGCATCGGCGGCGTGTCCCCCGCGGCCGTCGTCGCGGCGCCCGCCGCCCCGGACGCTCCGGCCGCCCAGCTGGCCTCCACCGGAGCCGGCGGCGTCGAGCTGCTCGGCGCCGCCGGTCTCGCGCTGCTGCTCGGCGGCGGCGTGCTCTACCGCCGGGCCCGGGCCGGCGCCCGCTGACCCGCTGAGGGCCTGTCGTCGACGGGCCCGGGGCCTGGGGAAGGCCTTCGGGAGTGCGTGCCGAACCCGGCCCGCGCACCCGCCGCGGGAACGACGCACCCGCGGCCGCCGAGCGAACGGGCGGCCGCGGGTGGGTGAGGGCTCGGTGCGTGCCCTGCCCGGGGCGGCGGTGCCCTGCCCGTCACCAGCTCCGGACCTGCCGGATGATCCGCCGCTTCAACCGGACCGTCCGGCTGCCGTCGGGGAACAACCTGAGCCGGTCGAGCTCCCAGTGCCCGTACTCGGCGTGCTCGGTGAGCAGTTGGCGCGCCGCGTTGCGCGTGGTGCCGCGCGGCATGCGCAGGGACTGGTACTCGTACTCCGGCTGCCGGACCGGCTTCCGTGGGATCAAGACGCTCCTCCTGGGGATCACCTCGGGCAAGCCTACGGCCTGCCCCGGACAGTCGGCCCGGGTATTTCCGGCCGTCCTCCCGTGCGGAGGCGGCGGCCCGGAGGGCGACGACCCGCGCGGTCGACTGACAGTCCATCAGTTCTGTTGCCACTGTGAAGGGAATACCCCGATCCCGGCGCGCGAAGCGGCACCCGGGCGGCCTCGGCGGGCCCGGCGCGCGCCCTTCGCTCCCGCTTCGCGCCGGTGTCACCGGAGGACGAAACGGAAGGGATCGGACATCAGGGCGGAAGTTGCGGTGAAATCGCGGGTGTAGGTGACAACCGCTGTGCGTACCGGCGCCGCGGGGAGATAGCGTCTGCACCATGTCTGATGCCGCGCAGCCCACCATTGCCGAGGTACGCGCCGCCGCTGAGGCGGTCAAGGCCGCCATCGACCGTCATCTGGAAGCGGTGTCAAGCCCCAACGCAGCCGATGATCCCGCCGTGTCCGCCGCCTACGAGCAGCTCGCCACGGCGGCCATCGCCTACGACCAGCTCCTGTACGAGGCCTACGACGAGGTGACGCCCTTCGAGATCCCCGGGGACGAGGGCCCCGGCGGTTACCACGGCCCCGAACAGCCCGAGGCGATCAGTGTGTTGATCCGCCGCGACTACCACGTCGTCGACCCCAAGCGGCTGCGTGCCCAGGCGGAGCGGCTGGACGAGTCGCTGACTCCGGGCGGAGTCGGCGCGGGCGAGGTGAACGCCGCGATCGGCGTGCTGTTCGGCGAGTACGAGCCCGACGAGATCGCCGCCCGCAGCGAGGAGTTCGGCCTGGAGGAGGCCGACTCGACGCTCTGGGTCGCGGCCGCCGAGCCGACCGAGCCGGGCGAGTGGCTGCCCGAACCCTTCGAGCACGCCGACCCGCAGCTGCTGATCTGCCGGTTCGACGTCAGCGAGGTCTACGACGACGAGGACCCGGACGACTGACGCCGTCCAGGACGAGCCGACGGGCGGGCCCGGGACCACCGGGGCCCGCCCGTCATGCGTTCCGGCCCGGCCGGCGGGCCGGAACGCACGACGCGACGGGGCCGGCCGGAACGCCGGTCAGTTCTCCGAGGCTGCGGTGTTCTCGGCGAGGACCGCCCGCAGCCGGGTGGTGCGCGGCTGCGCCGGGCGCTCGGCGACGGCCTGGGCGAGCGCCGGGCCCGCCGCGTGCACCACGGACAGGTGCCGCTCGCCGCGCCCGAAGGCGGTGTAGACCCACTGCCGGGTGAGCGCCGGGGCGGCGTCCTCCGGCAGCACCACGACCGCGCCCGGCCAGCGCCGGCCGAGCGCCTGGTGGACGGTCAGCGCCCAGCCGTGCCGCAGCCGGGCGGCCTCGGCCGGCGGGACCGTCCGGCGCGAGCCGTCCGGGTACTCCAGGTGCAGACCGGTGGCGTCGCCGTCCAGCACCCGGGCCGGGCGGGTGACGCCGGGGGCGGGGGAGTCGACCACCCGGTCACCCGGGTCGAAGCCGCCGAACCGGCCGGGGCCGGGGTTGAGCCGGGCCTTGGCGGCGGCGTTCAGCGCCCGGGTGCCGGCCGCGCCGCCATGGCCCGGGGTGAGCAGCACCACCTGCTCGACGGGGATGCCCAGCGCGCGCGGGATGGAGTCGGTGAGCAGCTGGACGGCGCGGTGGACGGCCTCGCCGGCGTCCTTGGCGGTCAGGATGACCACCTCCTTGTCCGGCGCCTCGACCGGCTGCAGCTCGCCGATGCCGATGCCGGAGACCAGCTCGCCGATCGGGCCGAAGTCCGGGGTGCGGGAGGCGACCGCCGGGCAGGCCCTGGCGGCCAGCAGGTCGGCGAAGAACCGGCCGGGGCCGGCCGACCAGAGCTGGCCCGGGTCCCCGCTGAGCACCAGCCGGGTGCCGTCGGCCAGCGACTCCAGGACGGTGGCGGCCAGTTCGACGTCCAGCAGCGGGGCGTCCAGGAGGACCAGCAGGTCCAGGGCGAGGGTGCCGTCCGGGGCGCGGCCGGGGCCGGCGGCGCCGGAGAGCAACTCGGCGAGGGTGACCACGGGAGCCTCGGCCCCGGTGCCGGCCCCGGCGAGCGCGGCGAGGGAGTCCCGGCCCTGGTCGGTCCAGGTGGCGGCCCAGGCCCGCAGCCCCAGGCCCCGGGCGGCGGTGACCAGCGCGGCCGGCTCGGCGCGGGCGGCCTCGCCGCCGGTGTGCAGCACCAGGGCGTGCTCGGAGACGGCGGTGATCAGGGCGGTCGCGGAGGAGGACGGGGCGGCCTCGGCGGCGGCCGCCCAGGCGGTCGGGCCGGGGGCCGCGGGGGCCCGCTCGGCGGAGTCCTCGGCGGCCCCGGTTTCCCCAGTGTCCTCCTCGGCCTCGTCGGGGCCGGTGCCCTCCTCGGCCTCGTCGGAGTCGGTGGCCTCGCCGGCCGGGTCCTCGCCCGGCACGAAGGTGGCCATCAGCTGGAGCAGCTTCTCGGCGAGGCTGTCCTCGGCCATCGCCAGCCCCTCCAGGGCGAGCAGCGTGCGGGTCGGCGCCTCGTCCTCCTCGCCGCCCCCCGCCGCGTGCGCCTCGGCGCCGGTCAGCTCCTCCTGGAAGGGCAGCACCCGGCCGTCCGCGACGGCGGCCTGGATCGCGGCGCCCGGGTCGGGCATCCGGAGCCGTTCGAGCCCGGCCGCCACCTCGGCCGCCTCCTGGGCCGAGTGCCCGCGCAGCGCCGCCTGCTCCAGCAGCCACGCGACCAGCGCCCGGGCGCGGCGCTCGTCGCCCGGGCCGGCTTCGGGGCCGAGCAGCTCACGGGCGAAGCCGTCCGCGTGCTCGGGGCGGACACCGGGCAGGCCCAGCACCGCCCACGGGTCCTGGCGCAGCCGCCGGGGGGCCTCCTCGCCGAACTCGGCCACGGCGGCGGCCGCGAGCTCGGCCGGGGCGCCGCCGGCGGCCAGCACCTCGGCGGTGGCGCGGATCGCCTCGGCGCGCTGCCGGTCGGACACCGCCGGGGCGGGAGCGGCCGGGGCGGAGACCGTCACGGCCCTGGCGGGAGTCGGGGCGACAGGGACGGGCGCCGGAGCGGTCGGGGCGGCGGGCTCCGCCCCCTCGGGCTCCGGGGCCTGCGCCGTCACGGCCTCTGCCGTCGCAGCCTCCGCCATCGAGGCCTCCGCCCGGGCGGCACCCGCCCGCGCGGCACTCGCCGCGGCGTCCTCCGACTGCATGCCGCGGATCCGCTGGGCCAGCTCCGCGAACTTCGCCGCCTTCGTCTCCGGGCTCAGCCGGCCCCCGGCGGTCACCTCCGGAGCGCCGTTGCCCGTGTCAGTCATCGTCGTCCGCTCCAAGGTCACTCCACTGCAGGTTCTGCTCGACAGCCAGGGCCGGGGGTCACAGCTCCGTCCACCCCTGGTCCGGGTAGTGGTGCACCGGCGACGA
This sequence comes from Kitasatospora sp. NPDC092039, assembly GCF_044756065.1. Taxonomy (NCBI): domain Bacteria; kingdom Bacillati; phylum Actinomycetota; class Actinomycetes; order Kitasatosporales; family Streptomycetaceae; genus Kitasatospora; species Kitasatospora sp. NPDC092039. The sequence goes on from NZ_JBIVSD010000002.1 coordinate 11,464, forward strand.
GATGTCGTCCAGCGCACCACGGATCTCATCCGGAAGCGTAAGCGCCTCCACCGACAGCGCCGCCTGCAGCTGGGCCACCGTCCGGGCCCCGACCAGCGCGCTCGCCACCCCGGGCCGGTCCCGGACCCAGGCCAGCGCGACCGCCAGCGGCGTGCTGGCGAGCCCGTCGGCGGCGGTGGCGACGGCGTCCACGATCCGCCGCGAGCGCTCCCCGAGGTACGGCTGGACGAACCCGGTCAGGTACGGCGAGGCGCCGCGCGAGTCCTGGGGGATGCCGTGCCGGTACTTGCCGGTGAGCACCCCGCGCCCGAGCGGGGAGCCGGCCAGCACCCCGACCCCGGCGTCCAGCGCGGCGGGCAGCGCCTCCCGCTCGATGCCGCGCTGGAGCAGCGAGTACTCCAGCTGCGCCCCGGCCAGCGGCACCCGCCCGTGGTGGGCGCGCTGCCAGGTGGCGGCCCTGGCGAGCTGCCAGCCGCTGTAGTCGCAGACGCCGACGTAGCGGGTGCGCCCGGAGGCGACGGCGATGTCGAGGGCGCTGAGCGTCTCCTCGGCCGGGGTCGCCGGGTCGAAGGCGTGCACCTGCCACAGGTCGACGTAGTCGGTGCCGAGCCGGCGCAGCGAGGCGTCGAGGGCGGCGAGCAGGTGGCCGCGCGAGCCGTCGAAGCGGCGGGCGGACTCGGGGACGCTGCCGGCCTTGGTGGCGATGACCAGCTCGGAGCGCGGGATCAGGCTGTCGGTGAGCCGGGAGAGCAGGTACTCGGCGCCGCCGTCCGCGTACACGTCGGCGGTGTCGACCAGGTTGCCGCCGGCGTCCACGAACTCCTTCAGCTGCTCCGCGGCCTCATGCTCGTCGGTGTCGCGGCCCCAGGTCATGGTGCCGAGACCGAGCCGGGAGACCTGAAGGCCGGTACGGCCGAGGTGACGCTGTTCCATCGGACGGGCCCTCCACTGGCCGGTGGCCCCGGTGGCCCCGGGAGCCGGTAAACGCGCAGGTGGGAAGAGCACTCCCCACGTCGGCTGAGCGTAGCGGCCGGTACCCGGACAGGGGTGCCGACCCGCAGAACGATCACCGGGGCGGAAACCCGGGCGAGTGTGACCCAGCCCACCACTACCCGTCAGTAGCATGTCCGGCGCGGGCGCGGTTACCCTCGCCACAACCCCAACCCACTGGAAGGTGCGGCAGATGCGACTCGGGATCAACCTCGGCTACTGGGGGCTCGGCATGGACGCCGACAACATCGCCGTGGCCCAGGAGGCGGACCGGCTCGGCTACTCGGTCTGCTGGGCGGCGGAGGCGTACGGCTCGGACGCGGCGACGGTGCTCAGCTTCGTCGCCGCGAAGACCGAGCGGATCGACGTCGGCTCGGCCATCTTCCAGATCCCGGCCCGCACCCCGGCGATGACCGCGATGACCGCCGCGACCCTGGACACCCTGTCCGGCGGCCGGTTCCGGCTCGGCCTCGGCGTCTCCGGCCCCCAGGTGTCCGAGGGCTGGTACGGCGTGAAGTTCGACAAGCCGCTCGCCCGCACCCGCGAGTACGTGGAGATCATCCGCAAGGCGATGTCCCGCGAGCGCCTGGTCCACGAGGGGGCGCACTGGACGCTGCCGCTGCCCGGCGGCCCCGGCAAGCCGATCAAGCTCACCGTCCACCCGGTGCGCGAGCACATCCCGCTGTACATCGCCGCGATCGGCCCGAAGAACCTGGAGCTGACCGGCGAGATCGCCGACGGCTGGCTCGGCATCTTCTTCTCGCCCGAGCACGCCGCGCTCTCCCTGGACCCGCTGACGGCCGGCCGGGCCAAGGCCGGGCGGACCCTGGAGGGCTTCGACCTCTGCCCGACCGTGAACCTCGCGGTCGGCGAGGACATCAAGGCCGGCGTGGACGCCCTGCGCTCGTACGCCGCGCTCTACATCGGCGGCATGGGCAGCAAGGAGAAGAACTTCTACAACCAGCTCGCCCGGCGGATGGGCTACGAGCAGGCCGCCGACGAGGTCCAGGAGAAGTACCTCGCCCGGGACTACGCGGGCGCCGCGGCCGCCGTCCCGCACGACCTGATCGACGCCACCTCGCTGATCGGCGACACCGCCCGGATCGCCGACCGGATGCAGGCCTACGCCGACGCGGGCGTCAGCACGCTCACCCTGGCCCCGGCCGGGTTCACCCTGGACGAGCGGATCCTGGCGCTGCGCACCGGCGTCGAGGCGCTGGAGCGCGCCGGGCTGGCCTGACCGGACGAGCGGCGGGCGGGCGGCACGACCGGCGCTACAGCCAGTCGTGCCGCTTGAACACCCGGTGCAGCACCAGGCAGACCACCACCATCACCACCAGCACCGCCGGGTAGCCCCAGGCCTGGTGCAGCTCGGGCATGTCGTCGAAGTTCATCCCGTAGACGCCCGCGATCATCGTCGGCACGGCGGCCAGCGCCGCCCAGGCCGAGATCTTCCGCATGTCGTTGTTCTGCTGGACGCTGACCTGCGCCAGGTTGGCGCTCAGGATGTCGGACAGCAGCCGGTCCATGCCGTCCACCTGGTCGTTCACCCGGGCCACGTGGTCGGCGACGTCCCGCAGGTAGGGCGCGGTCTCGGAGCGGACGAAGCGGGCGCCGCGTTCCAGGGCGAGCATCGGCTCCAGCAGCGGGCCGGTGGCCCGGCGCACGGACATCACCTGGCGCTTGTAGCCGTAGATCCGGCCGGCGGTGTCGCGGCCGACCCGGCCCGGGGCGAAGATGTCCGCCTCCAGCTCGTCCAGGTCGCTCTGGAGCGCGGTGGCCACGTCCATGTAGCCGTCCACGATGGTGTCGCAGACCGAGTGCAGCACCGAGCTGGGCCCGTAGCGCAGCAGTTCGGGGTCCTGCTCCAGGGTGGCGCGGAGGTCGCTGAGCGGGCTGTCCTCGCCGTGCCGGACGGTCATCACGAAGTCCCGGCCGAGGAAGACCATCACCTCGCCGACCGTGACGACGTGTGCGCCGGGGTGGTAGCCGAGGGTCTTCAGGGTGACGAACAGCGAGCCCTGGTAGGCCTCCACCTTGGGACGCTGGTGGGCGCTGACGGCGTCCTCGACGGCCAGCGGGTGCAGTGCGAACTCCTGGCCCACCTGGTCGAGTTCCTCGGTGGTGGGCTCGAACAGGCCTATCCAGACGAAGCCGTCCGGACCGGCGGCGCGGGCGGCGGCGAGCGCGCCGGCCAGGTCCTCGGGGGCCTCGATCCGGCGGCCGTCGTGGTAGGCGGCGCAGTGGACGATCATGCGGGCCATTGTCACCCGGGCGGGGCCGTCCGGCGAGGACCCGGGAGGAACCGGTCCACCGTCCATCCGTCCACGGCGCCCGTCCCGGTGCCCCGTCCACCGGGCCCGCGGCGCCCGACCCGGCGGCCGGGGCGGAGGACCGGGCGGAGAACCGGGCCCCACGGCCGGGCCCGGAGGCCGTAGGCTGACCCCATGCCCACCCTGCTGCTCGTCCGTCACGGCCGCTCCACCGCGAACACCGCCGGGATCCTGGCCGGTTGGACCCCCGGCGTGGACCTCGACGACACCGGGCGCGACCAGGCCGCCGCGCTGGCCGGCCGGCTGGCCGGCATCCCGCTGGTGCAGGCGGTCAGCAGCCCGCTGGAGCGCTGCCGGCAGACGCTGGAGCCGCTGCTGGCGGTCCGGCCCGAGCTCGGCCCGCCGGCCGCGGACGAGCGGCTGGGGGAGTGCCACTACGGCGACTGGACCGGCCGCCCGCTGGCCGAGCTGGCCAAGGAGCCGCTCTGGCGGACCGTGCAGGACCACGCCGCCGCGGCCGCCTTCCCCGGCGGGGAGTCGCTGCGCGCGCTGAGCCACCGCACGGTGGACGCGGTGCGCGAGTGGAACCAGAAGATCGCCGCCGAGCACGGCGAGGACGCGGTCTGGATCGCCTGCTCGCACGGGGACGTGATCAAGGCGGTGGTGGCCGACGCGCTCGGGCTGCACCTGGACCACTTCCAGCGGATCAGCGTCGAGCCCTGTTCGGTCACCGCGATCCGCTACACCCCGCAGCGGCCCTTCGTGCTGAGGATGGGCGACACCGGCGACCTCGGCCCGCTCGCCCCGAAGCCCGGCCCCGCCGCGGCCACCCCGGCCGGCGACGCGGTGGTCGGCGGCACCGTCTGACCCGCGCCGCCGACGGGCCGTCCGGGGAGGCGCCGTCCGGGCGGCACCGTCCGCTTCCCCGGGTGCCACCCCGCCCGCGGCCGTCGGCTCGGCTCCCCGGCCGGAGCCCGGAGGTCGTAGGGTGACTAACGAGTCCATCCGGCCGCGACCCGCCCCCGGCGGAACCGCGCCGACCGACACGATCCGGAGCGAGAGCGTGCCCCGTCAGGTCTTCTTCTACGACCAGCCCGAACGGTTCGTGGCCGGCACCGTCGGCCAGCCCGGCGCCCGGGCGTTCTACCTTCAGGCCAGCGCCCGGGGCCGGATCACCAGCGTGCTGCTGGAGAAGAACCAGGTCGCGGCGCTCGCCGAGCGCATCGAGGAGGTCCTGGACGAGGCGCTGCGGCGCAGCGGCGGCGACGCCGCCATCCCGGCCGCCGCCCCGAAGGACCTGCTCGACACCGCTCCGCTGGACCTCCCGCTGGAGCAGGAGTTCCGGGTCGGCACGATGGCCCTGGCCTGGGACAGCGTGGAGAGCTGCCTGGTGGTGGAGGCACAGGCGCTGGTCGAGGACGAGGAGGACGAGGAGGCCGCCGAGACGGTCTTCACCGACGACGACACCGGCCCGGACATGCTGCGGGTGCGGCTGTCCGGCGCGATGGCCCGGGTCTTCGCCAAGCGCGCGCTGGACCTGGTCGCGGCCGGCCGCAAGCCCTGCCCGTTCTGCAACCTGCCGCTCGACCCGGAGGGCCACCTGTGCCCGCGCGCGAACGGCTACCGGCGCTGAACACCGACACCCCGCCGCAGGCCGACCCGTCGGCCGCCGCCGCGCTGGCCGCCGACGTGCCCACCGCCCTCGCGCTGCTGCGCCAGGGCGAGCTGACCGTGCACGGCCGGCTCACCGACGCCTCCAACGCCGCGCTGTACTGCACGGTGGCGCACGGCTCGCTGAGCGCCCAGGCCGTCTACAAGCCGGTGGCCGGCGAACGCCCGCTGTGGGACTTCCCGGACGGCACGCTGGCCGGGCGCGAGGTCGCCGCGTACGAGCTGTCCGCCGCGACCGGCTGGGGGCTGGTCCCGCCCACCGTGCTGCGCGAGGGCCCGCACGGCCCGGGCATGGTGCAGCTGTGGGTCGAGCCGGACCCGGGGGCCGAGCCGCTGCTCGCCCTCCAGGACCCGCGCGGCCCGGAGGCGGGCTGGCTGCCGATCGTCCGGGCCGAGGTCGAGGGCGGGCGGACGGCCCTGCTGGTGCACCACGACGACCGGCGGCTGCGCCGGCTCGCCGTCCTGGACGCGGTGCTCAACAACGCCGACCGCAAGGGCGGCCACCTGATCCCGGCCGCCGACGGCCGGGTGTACGGCATCGACCACGGCGTCACCTTCAACACCGAGGACAAGCTGCGCACCCTGCTCTGGGGCTGGGCCGGTGACCCGCTGCCGGCCGAGGCGCTGGAGGTGCTGGCCCGGCTGGCCGAGCAGTTGGACGGCGAGCTCGCCGAGCGCCTCGCCCCGCACCTGACGGCGGCCGAACTGGACGCGACCCGGGCCCGGGTGGCCGGGCTGCGCGGTTCCGGGCGGCATCCGCTGCCGCCCGAGGACTGGCCCGCGATCCCCTGGCCGCCGGTGTAGCCGGGGCGGGCCGCTCCCCGGGGCGGACCCCTGCCACCCCTTCGGAAGGGTCAGTGGTCTGGACCGGTTCAGGAAAACGGCGCACAGATGGTCTGGACCTGTCCCCGGAACAGGTCGCACACTGCTCCGATGGATGTGCGACGGACCACCCCCACCCCCCGAACCGCGCCGGACCTGCCGTTACACCGGCTCCAGGTCCCGCTGCCCCAGCTCCTCCCCTTCGCCATCGGCAGTTTCGACGCGATCGGCCCGCTGTCCCGGGCCGGCTTCCCCCACCGGCACTCCTTCTACGAGATCGTCCACGTCACCGGCGGCCACGGCGCCCACGTCCTGGACCTCGTGCACCGGCCGCTGGCGCCACCCCAGTTGTGCGTGATCACCCCCGGCCAGGTGCACTACTGGGCGGACACCGAGGACCTGGTCGGACGGGTCGTCCTGTTCAACGAGGACTTCCTGCTCGGCCACCCCCAGGACCTCGCCGCCCTGCGGGCCCTGGCCACCCGCCCGGCCCTCGCGCTCGGCGAGCAGGCCGACGCGGTCGCCGGGCTGCTCGCCGACATGGAGTACGAGTACCGGACCAGGGCGCCCGGCTACCAGGGTGTGCTGCGGGCCAGCCTGCACATCCTGATCGTCCGGGCGCTGCGCGCCAGCGCCCCGGCCGACCGCCCGGCGGTGCCCAGCCGGCCGGCCGAAGTCGCCGCCGCCTTCACCCGGCTGATCGCCCGGCCGGGCGGGGTGCGGCACTCGGTGGCCTCCACCGCGCAGGAGCTCGGGGTCTCCCCGGGACACCTGCAGACCCTGGTGAAACAGGCCACCGGCCGGACCCCGGGCGGGCTGATCCGCCGCCAGCAGACCCTGGAGGCCAAACGGCTGCTCGCCTGCACCGACCTGACGATCCGTCAGGTCGCCAAGGAGGCGGGTTTCGCCGACCCGGCGTACTTCTGCCGGTTCTTCCGCAGGGAGACCGGGATGACGCCGGGGGAGTTCCGGTCCAGGGTCGACGGAAATCACCACGATCCCCGGATCATGTCCATCGCGGTGGCGCCGGACGGCCCGTAACTTTGCTGCTGGCCACCGGTGGCCGGTCCGGCGCGCGCGAACCGGTCGCCGGTTCGGCCCTTGTCATGCCCCCACCATGGCAAGGGCCGCCCCCACCTCCCCGCCTCACGAAAAGGAGACGGCGCATGCCCACGCCCGACGGCATGATCAGCCGCAAGACCGTCCTGAAGGCCGCCGCCGCGCTGAGCGCCGCCCCGCTGCTGGTCGGCGGTGGAGTCGCCCTGGCCCGGGACCGGATCAGCAGTGGCGAGCCGCTCAGCTTCACCCCCGAGTGCCACGACGGGGACGCCCCCACCATCGAGCAGACCGAGGGCCCGTACTTCAAGCCCAACTCCCCGCTGCGCAGCTCGATGGTCAACGACGGCCCCGGCACCCACCTGGTCGTCAGCGGCTACGTGTTCGGCCGCGCCTGCCGGCCCATCTCCGGCGTGCTGCTGGACTTCTGGCAGGCCGACAACGACGGCGACTACGACAACGTCACCTACACCTTCCGCGGCCACCAGTTCACCGACGCCAACGGCGCGTACAAGCTGGACACCATCGTGCCGGGCCTCTACCCGGGCCGCACCCGGCACATCCACGTGAAGCTCCAGGCCCCCGGCCGCCCGATCGTCACCACCCAGCTGTACTTCCCGGGGGAGCCGCGCAACAGCACGGACACCATCTACGACGCCCGGCTGCTGATGAACGTCCGGCAGAACGGGCCGACCCGCGAGGGCACCTTCGACTTCGTGCTGAACGTGCCGCAGACCCCGGGCACGCCGAGCCCGACGCCCACGCCCACCCCGACCGCCACCTCCACCCCGACCACGCCGCCGGGCGGCACCTGGGCCCCGGGCACCTCGTACGGCGCGGGCGACCGTGCGACCTACTCCGGCGTCTCCTACACCTGCCTCCAGGCGCACACCGCCATGGTCGGCTGGGAGCCGCCGAACGTGCCGGCCCTCTGGAAGCGGTCGTAGCGGCTCCGACCGCGTCCCCCGGGGGCGCCGGGCGCCCGGTCGGCGGCAGGGCCGGCCGGGCGCTCAACCGTGTCCGGAACCGGGGCCACGGGTGCCCCGAGCAGGGCCGGGCGCGCCCGGAACGGCGGCCGGTTTCCGTGCATTACCAGTCGGGAAACCACCGGGCAACGGCAGGAAGCGAATCCAGTCGATCTTTCGTACTGGTTAGGCTTTCAAATGTTCGCAAGGTTAAAGTTGTTGCCATGCATGCCTGGCCCGCCTCCGAGGTTCCCGCCCTGCCTGGTCAGGGGCTCCCCCTTCGTATCCACGACACCGCAGCGGGCACGGTCCGGGAGGTCGTGCCGCTGGACGGCACCGCCCGGATCTACGTCTGCGGCATCACCCCCTACGACGCGACCCACATGGGCCACGCCGCCACCTACAACGCGTTCGACCTGGTGCAGCGCGTCTGGCGGGACGCCGGTCACGACGTCCTGTACATCCAGAACGTCACCGACGTCGACGACCCCCTGCTCGCCCGCGCGGTCGAGACCGGGCAGGACTGGACCGCCCTGGCCGAGCGCGAGACGGCCCTGTTCCGCGAGGACATGACCGCGCTGCGGATGCTGCCGCCGGCCCACTACATCGGCGCCGTCGAGTCGATCCCGTGGATCGTCCCGATCGTCCAGAAGCTGCTGGCCTCCGGCGCCGCCTACGAGGTGGACGGCGACATCTACTTCTCGGTCGACGCCGACCAGCACTTCGGCGAGGTCTCCGGGCTCACCCGCGAGGCCATGCGCCCGGTCTTCGCCGAGCGCGGCGGCGACCCGGACCGCCCCGGCAAGCGCAACCCGCTGGACGCCCTGCTCTGGCTGGCCGCCCGCCCGGGCGAGCCCGCCTGGGACACCGAGCTCGGCCACGGCCGCCCCGGCTGGCACATCGAGTGCGTCGCCATCGCGCTGCAGTACCTCGGCATGTCCTTCGACATCCAGGGCGGCGGCAGCGACCTCTCCTTCCCGCACCACGAGATGGGCGCCGCGCACGCCCAGGTCGCCACCGGCACCCACCCGTACGCCAAGGCGTACGTGCACGCCGGCATGGTCGCCCTGGACGGCCACAAGATGTCCAAGTCCCGCGGCAACCTGGTCTTCGTCTCGGCGCTGCGCCGCGAGGGCGTCGACCCGGCGGCGATCCGCCTGGCGCTGCTCTCGCACCACTACCGCGCGGACTGGGAGTGGACCAAGAGCACCCTGGACGACGCCGTCGAGCGCCTCGCCCGCTGGCGCGCCGCGGTCTCCCGCCCGGACGGCCCGGCGGCCGAGCAGCTGCTCACCGAGGTGCGCGCGGCGCTCGCGAACGACCTGGACGCGCCCGCCGCGCTGGCCGCGGTCGACCGCTGGGCGGCCCGGCAGGAGGCCGACGGCGGCACCGACACCGGCGCGCCCGGCCTGGTGACCCGCACCGTGGACGCCCTGCTGGGCGTCGCGCTGTAACACCCCGCACCACACGCCGAAGGGGCGTCAGGACCGGATGTCCTGACGCCCCTTCGGCTGTCCGGCCCGTCGTACGGCGGGCCGGACGGCCCGCCGTACGACGGTCGTGCGGAGGTCACTCCTCCTCGGAGCCGTCCTGCCCCTCCCGGGCGCCGCCCGGCGCCTCCGGCTCGGCCGGCCGCTCCGCCGTGGCGTGCCCGGCCACCGGCTTCTCGCCGGTCGGCCCGACGTTCTCCCGGCGGCGCAGGTAGCGCTCGAACTCGCGGGCGATCGCGTCGCCGGACGCCTCCGGCAGCTCCGCGGTGTCCTGCGCCTCCTCCAGCTGCTGGACGTACTCGGCCACCTCGCTGTCCTCGGCGGCCAGCTGGTCCACGCCGAGCTGCCAGGCCCGGGCGTCCTCGGCGAGCTCGCCCGGCGGGATGCGCAGGTCCAGCAGGTCCTCCAGCTTGTTGACCAGGGCCAGCGTGGCCTTGGGGTTCGGCGGCTGCGAGACGTAGTGGGGCACCGCGGCCCAGAGCGTCACGGCCGGCACCCCGGCGTGGGTGCAGGCCTCCTGGAGCACCCCGACGATGCCGGTGGGGCCCTCGTAGCGGCTCTCCTCCAGGTCCAGCCGGCGGGCCAGCTCCGGGTCGGAGGTGACGCCGCTCACCGGCACCGGGCGGCTGTGCGGGGTGTCGCCGAGCAGCGCGCCCAGGATCACCACCAGCTCGACGCCCAGCTCGTGCGCGAAGCCCAGCAGCTCGTTGCAGAACGAGCGCCAGCGCATGCTCGGCTCGATGCCGCGGACCAGCACGACGTCCCTGGTCGTCGGCTCCGTCACCCGGACCACCGAGAGCCGGGTGGTCGGCCAGGTGATCCGGCGGACGCCGCCGTCCAGCCAGACCGTGGGCCGGTTGACCTGGAAGTCGTAGTAGTCCTCCGCGTCCAGGGCGGCGAACACCTTGCCGCTCCAGGTCTCGTCCAGATGCGCCAGAGCCGCGGAGGCGGCGTCGCCCGCGTCGTTCCAGCCCTCGAACGCGCAGACCATCACCGGGTCGATCAACTCGGGAACATCTTCCAACTCGATCACCCAGCGTCTCCCTCCGGTCGGCGGTCGGACCCGCGCCGCCCCGGCTGGCCTGCCGGGGCGCCGACGGCCGGCTGCCGACTGTCGAACCTCTCGTCTCCCGTGGAACGCCTCGCTCCACGGTCCCTACCTGCCCAGCCTACGGGCTTTGATGCGCACCACGGCCGGGCACCGGGACAGTCTGGGGGAGCGGACGGCCGGGATCCACCGGATATCGGGAGGCCCCGGGCTGACGGTTCGTCAGCCACCGGTTCGGATACGGACCATGCCCGCCCGGTGACGCGGAGCGACGGGGCGGCCGGGTGCCGGAAGCCCGGGCACGCTTCAGGACGTGCCCACCCAGCCGCTGCGGTACGCCGCCCAGTGCTCCGGCAGCGAGGCGAAGTCCACGTACAGCGCGACGCCGAAGTTGGCCCGCCGCCGGTCCTCCCGGCCCAGGCCCAGCCGCACGCCCCGGACGGCGGCCCGGACGGTCTCGGCGTCACCCCAGTGGCCCCACTTGTCGTCCCAGAAGAACGGCAGGCCCATCAGCAGGTCCACGTCGGCCGGGGTGGACCGCAGCGCGAGTTCGGTCTGCCGGGCGACGTAGCCGCCGTACAGCGGCTCGGTGGGCATCGAGGTGTCGTAACTCATCACCGCGATCTGGTCGACCCGGCGGGCGGTCTCGGTGAAGTACGCCCGGTCCCACCACTTGCCGTGGTCGGTGAGCAGGATGCCGGCCGTGTGCAGGCCCGGGACCGGGTCGATCTGCGGGGCCGCCACCGACAGCTGGGCGCCGCGCGCCGCGGTGACCGGGCGGACCTGGTCGAGCAGGGCCAGCCAGCCGGCCGAACCGGGGCGGATCGGCTCCATGTCGAAGTGCACGCCGTCGAAGCCGAGGTCCAGCACCTGCCGGGCGGAGGCGGTCACCCGGCCCCGGGTGGGCGCGTCCTCCAGGTCCAGGGCGTCCTTCTCCGGCTTGACCTCGTCACCCAGCCAGCTCTGCAGCCGCACGCCCGGCAGCGCCCGGTGCACGGTGTCGGTGAACCAGCGGCCCCGGGGGTGGACGGCGGGCGGCAGCGAGCCGTCGTGCTCCAGCGGGCCGGTGTGCACGTACAGGTCCCGGATGCCGGTGCCGGCCAGCTGCCGGGCCAGCGCCGCCACGTCGGCCTCGGTCTTGCGGCCGTCCACCCAGGCGTGGCCGAGCCAGAGCGCGTCCCGGCCCCGGGTACGGGCGTCGGCGGCGGGCTCGCCGGTGTAGTGCAGCCGGAACACCACGAACGCCGATCCCAGCGCGGTGGCCGGGACGGCCGCCACCAGCACCAGCACCAGCAGGGCCCGGCGCCACCGGGACCAGGCCCGCCAGCGGTCGCGCAGCACGCGGAACGGGGCCGTCACGGCCCGGCCGACACGCTGTGCGGAGGTCCGGAATCGGGTCACGCGCATGCTCCCCCTCGCGATCGAGCGCTCAGGATACGGAATGGCACGGCGGGCCGACCGGCGGGCCGGATACCCTGGCCACGTGCGCGCCCGACCAAGCGGGTGCGCAAAGCCGACAGCCGTCGCACCAGGGAGAAGCCCCATGGCCACAGCAGCCACCCCGTCCATCACTCAGCAGAGCCGCGCGGACGCGTTGCGTGAAGCGCTCGCCACCCGGGTGGTGGTCGCCGACGGTGCCATGGGCACCATGCTTCAGGCGCAGGACCCGACGCTGGAGGACTTCCAGAACCTCGAAGGCTGCAACGAGGTCCTCAACATCACCCGCCCGGACATCGTCCGGTCCGTCCACGAGGCCTACTTCGGGGTGGGCGTGGACTGCGTGGAGACCAACACCTTCGGCGCCAACTTCAGCGCGCTGGGCGAGTACGAGATCTCCGAGCGGATCTTCGAGCTGTCCGAGTCCGGCGCCCGGATCGCCCGCGAGACGGCCGACGCCCACACCGCCGCCGACGGCCGCGTCCGCTGGGTGCTGGGCTCGATCGGCCCCGGCACCAAGCTGCCGACCCTCGGCCACGCCCCGTACGCGACGCTGCGCGACGGCTTCCAGCAGAACGCGGCCGGCCTGATCGCCGGCGGCGCCGACGCGCTGCTGGTGGAGACCAGCCAGGACCTGCTGCAGACCAAGGCCGCCATCCTGGGCTCGAAGCGGGCGCTGGCCGAGGCCGGGCTCGACCTGCCGGTGCTGGTGCAGGTGACGGTGGAGACCACCGGCACCATGCTGCTCGGCTCCGAGATCGGCGCCGCGCTCACCGCGTTGGAGCCGCTGGGCGTGGACTACATCGGCCTCAACTGCGCCACCGGCCCGGCCGAGATGAGCGAGCACCTGCGCTACCTGGCCAAGAACGCCCGGATCGGCCTGTCCTGCATGCCGAACGCGGGCCTGCCGGTGCTCGGCAAGGACGGCGCCCACTACCCGCTCTCCCCGGCCGAACTGGCCGACGCCCACGACGTGTTCACCCGCGAGTACGGCCTCTCGCTGGTCGGCGGCTGCTGCGGCACCACCCCCGAGCACCTGCGCCAGGTGGTCGAGCGGGTCCAGGGCCGTCCGATCGCCCCGCGCGACCCGCGGCCGGAGCCCTCGGCGGCCTCGCTGTACCAGGCGGTGCCGTTCCGCCAGGACACCTCCTACCTGGCGATCGGCGAGCGCACCAACGCCAACGGCTCCAAGAAGTTCCGCGAGTCGATGCTGGCCGGCGACTGGCAGGCCTGCGTGGAGATCGCCCGCGACCAGATCCGGGACGGCTCCCACCTGCTGGACCTCTGCGTGGACTACGTCGGCCGCGACGGCGTCGCCGACATGAAGGAGATCGCCGGCCGGCTGGCCACCGCCTCCACCCTGCCGATCGTGCTGGACTCCACCGAGCCGCCCGTGCTGCGGGCCGGCCTGGAGGCGCTCGGCGGCCGTGCGGTGCTCAACTCGGTCAACTACGAGGACGGCAACGCCCCCGACTCGCGCTTCGGCCGGATCGCCTCGCTGGCCCGCGAGCACGGCGCCGGCCTGATCGCGCTGACCATCGACGAGCAGGGCCAGGCCCGCACCGCCGAGGCGAAGGTCGCGATCGCCGAGCGGCTGATCGCCGAACTCACCACCGACTACGGCATCGACGAGGGCTCGATCCTGGTCGACTGCCTCACCTTCACCCTGGCCACCGGCCAGGAGGAGTCCCGCCGGGACGGCATCGAGACCATCGAGGCGATCCGCGAGCTCAAGCGCCGCCACCCCGGGGTGCAGACCACGCTCGGCCTGTCCAACATCTCCTTCGGCCTCAACCCGGCCGCCCGGGTGGTGCTCAACTCGGTCTTCCTGCACGAGTGCGTGGAGGCCGGCCTGGACTCGGCGATCGTGCACGCCTCCAAGATCCTGCCGATCTCCCGGATCCCGGAGGACCAGCGCGAGGCCGCGCTGGACCTGGTCTACGACCGCCGCCGGGACGGCTACGACCCGCTGCAGCGCCTCCTGGAGCTGTTCGAGGGCGTCTCCGCCGCCTCGGTCAAGGCCTCCAAGGCCGAGGAGCTGGCCGCGCTCCCGCTGGAGGAGCGGCTGCAGCGCCGGATCATCGACGGCGAGCGGAACGGCCTGGAGGCCGACCTGGACGAGGCGCTGGCCGGGCGCCCGGCGCTGGAGATCATCAACGACACCCTGCTGGCCGGCATGAAGGTGGTCGGCGAGCTGTTCGGCTCGGGCCAGATGCAGCTGCCGTTCGTGCTCCAGTCCGCCGAGGTGATGAAGACCGCGGTGGCCCACCTGGAGCCGCACATGGAGAAGTCCGACAGCGAGGGCAAGGGCACCATCGTGCTGGCCACCGTCAAGGGCGACGTCCACGACATCGGCAAGAACCTGGTCGACATCATTCTGTCCAACAACGGCTACAACGTGGTCAACCTGGGCATCAAGCAGCCGGTCTCGGCGATCCTGGACGCCGCGCAGGAGCACAACGCGGACGTCATCGGGATGTCCGGGCTGCTGGTGAAGTCCACCGTGATCATGAAGGAGAACCTGGAGGAGCTGAACCAGCGCAAGCTGGCCGCGAGCTACCCGGTGATCCTCGGCGGCGCCGCGCTCACCCGGGCCTACGTCGAGCAGGACCTGCACGAGATCTACGAGGGCGAGGTCCGCTACGCCCGGGACGCCTTCGAGGGCCTGCGGCTGATGGACGCGCTGATCGCGGTCAAGCGCGGCGTGCCCGGCGCGGCCCTGCCGGAGCTCAAGCAGCGCCGGCACGCCCGGGTCGAGGTGGAGGAGCCGGAGCCCGAGGTCAACCTCGGCCAGATCCGCTCCGACGTCGCGGTCGACAACACCGTGCCGACCCCGCCGTTCTGGGGCGACCGGATCGTCAAGGGCATCCCGTTCGCCGACTACGCCTCCTGGCTGGACGAGGACGCGCTGTTCAAGGGGCAGTGGGGCCTGAAGGCCTCCCGCAGCGGGGACGGCCCCTCGTACGAGGAGCTGGTGGAGACCGAGGGCCGGCCGCGGCTGCGGGCCTGGCTGGACCGGCTGCAGACCGAGGGCTGGCTGGAGGCGGCCGTGGTCTACGGCTACTACCCGGCCAACTCCAAGGGCGACGACCTGATCGTCTTCCACGAGGACGGCACCGAGCGCACCCGCTTCACCTTCCCGCGCCAGCGGCGCGGGCGCCGGCTCTGCCTGGCCGACTTCTTCCGCCCGGAGGAGTCCGGGGTGCGGGATGTCGTCGGCCTCCAGGTGGTCACCATGGGCAACCGGATCTCGGAGGCGGCCAACGAGCTGTTCGCCGGAAACTCCTACCGGGACTACCTGGAGCTGCACGGCCTGTCGGTGCAGCTGGCCGAGGCGCTGGCCGAGTTCTGGCACGCGCGGGTCCGCTACGAGCTGGGCTTCTCCGGCGAGGACCCGCAGGACGTCAAGGACATGTTCGCGCTCAAGTACCGCGGCGCCCGCTTCTCGCTCGGCTACGGGGCCTGCCCCGAGCTGGAGGACCGCGCCAAGATCGCCGAGCTGCTGAAGCCGGAGCGGATCGGCGTGGTGCTCTCCGAGGAGTTCCAGCTGCACCCGGAGCAGTCCACCGACGCGATCGTGATCCACCACCCGGAGGCGAAGTACTTCAACGCCCGGTAACGCCCGGTTCGTGCCGCGTTCGCTCCTTCCGGGCGAAGCGGGCGTATCCTGGATGATCCTGAACGGGCCGGTCCGCTCACCAGCGGGCCGGCCCGTGCCTTCCCCGGAACGCCCCGGGCCTGCCGGAAGGACACCTGCCATGACGACCAGCCCCACCTCCGCGCGCATCCTCGACCACGGGGACGACCGCGGGCTCCAGGCGGTGCTGCTGGACATGGACGGGACGCTGGTGGACACCGAGGACTTCTGGTGGCAGGCCGAGGCCTCGCTCTTCGCCGAGCTGGGCCACGAGCTGGACGAGGCGGACCGCGCCCACGTGGTCGGTGGCCCGATGGCCAGGGTGATGGACTACCTGGTCGCCCGGACCGGGGCGGACATCGCGCCGACCGACCTCGGCGTGCTGGTCAACCAGCGCTTCGTCGACCTGCTGGCCGGCGGGGTGCCGCTCATGCCGGGCGCCGAACGGCTGCTCAACACCCTTGCCGCGCACGGCATCCCGGCCGCCATGGTGTCCGCTTCGCACCGGCACGTGATCGACATCGTGCTGCGCTCGCTGGGCGCCCACCACTTCGCCTTCACCATCGGCGGGGACGAGGTGCCGCGCACCAAGCCGTTCCCGGACCCGTACCTGGAGGCGGCCCGGCGGCTGGGTGCGGAGCCGGCCCGCTGCGTGGTGATCGAGGACACCCCGACCGGGGTGCGGGCGGGCGAGGCGGCCGGCTGCCCGGTGATCGCGGTGCCCTCGGTGGCGGCGATCGAGCCGGCTCCGGGTCGGCTGGTGCTGCCCTCGCTGGAGCGGGTCGACCTCGACCTGTTGCGCTCCCTGGTCACCTCGCGAGTGTGATTGTCGTCTCATTGCGACCCGGCCTTACCGGCCGGTAAGCGACCTCGCGGGCCTCCGGGACGAAGTCGCCGGGGGAGAAAACGGGCATTGGCTGACAACTCGTCGGGCGTGCCGTGATGCCCTGAACCACCGTGTCCCAAACGTCATCTGCACGGGTACCGGTCGTGCGTGTTCGATATGGCACGCTACTCCAGTTCGTGCCACCCAGAAGGACGCGCCTCGTGAAGACTTCAGCTGAACGCCTGGCAGTACTCGGTTGCGCCGGCCTGGTCGCCGTGTCGGTGGCGGGCTGCGGATCGGTGACCGACGTGGTCAAGGGGGACAGCGGCAAGTCCATCACCATGGGCACCAGCCAGCTGACCGGTGTCCTGGACCCGGCCGCCGCCTACGACTCCGGATCCTGGCTGCTGCTGCGCAACACCTTCCAGTCGCTGCTCACCTTCCAGGCCGCGGCCAGCTCGCCCTCCCCGGACGCCGCGCAGTCCTGCGAGTTCACCAGCGCCGAGGCCACCGAGTACCACTGCACCCTGAAGCCCGGCCTGAAGTTCTCCAACGGTCACCCGATGACCGCCCAGGACGTGGTCTACTCGATCGAGCGCACCAAGAAGATCAACGACCCGAACGGCCCGGTCGAACTGCTCGACTCGATCAAGTCCGTCGAGGCCAAGGGCGACAACGAGGTGCTCTTCCACCTCTCCGCGCCCGACGCCACCCTGCCGGCCAAGCTGGCGACCCCGGCCGGCGCCATCGTGGACCACCAGGCCTACCCCGCCGACAAGCTCGTCGCCAACGACAAGCTGATCGGCTCCGGCCCGTACCGCATCGACTCGGTCGAGAACCTGAACGGCGGCAAGCAGCTGGGCAAGGTCGTGCTGTCGGCCAACGACAAGTACGGCGGCGACGCCAAGCTGCGGAACAACAAGTTCACGGTCCGGTACTTCGACAAGTCGGAGGACCTGAAGGCCGCGCTGGACCGGAGCGAGGTCGACCTCACCGACAACAGCCTGGAGCCGAACACCGCCGCCCAGGTCCGCTCCGACCAGCAGGGCGGCAAGACCGACCTCCAGGTGACCGAGGGCGACAGCAACGACACCCGTTCGCTGGTCCTCAACACCAAGGACCCGCTGATGAGCAACGTCGCCGTCCGCCAGGCCATCGCCCAGATGATGGACCGCAAGGCGCTGGCCCGCGACGTCTTCGCCCGCACCGTCCAGGCGCTCTACTCCATGGTCCCGGCCGGCCTGCCCGGCCACAGCACGGCCTTCTTCGACCGCTACGGCGACCAGGACGTCAACAAGGCCAAGAAGATCCTGGCCGACGCCAAGGTCCAGACCCCGGTCAAGTTCACCCTCACCTGGTCCCGTTCGCGGGCCGGCAGCAACGAGGCCGAGACGCTGAAGAAGCAGCTGGAGACCGGCGGCCTCTTCCAGGTGACGCTCGCCCAGGAGCCGGACTGGGACTCGTACCGCAAGGGCTGGGCCGAGAGCAAGTACCAGGCGTACGTCATCGGCTGGTTCGCCGACTACCCGGACCCGGACAACTACCTCGCCCCGCTGCTGGTCAACGGCGGTGCCTACCACCACGGTTGGGACGACCCGCGGATCAGCGGCAAGCTGGTGCCGGACGGCCTCAAGCAGACCGACCGCAGCGCCGCGGCCGCCACCTACGCGCAGATCCAGCAGATCGAGGCCGAGAACGTGCCGCTGGTCCCGCTGTACCAGAACAAGTCCTTCTTCGCGGCCCGCTCGTACGTCACCGGCGTCGAGTCCACCGTCGACACCACCGGCTACTTCCGCTTCTGGGAGATCAGCCGGACCAACAAGTAGCGCCCGCAGCACAGCGGCCCGCCCGCTTCCCCGTCGGTACGGGGGAGCGGACGGGCCGCCGTCGTGTTCCGGCGGCCCCGCGGGGCCGCCACGGGCCCTACAGGGCGCCCGGGCGCACCAGCCCGCTCTCGTAGGCGTACACGGCCGCCTGGACCCGGTCGCGCAGCTGGAGCTTGGTCAGCACATGGCCCACGTGCGTCTTGACGGTGGTCTCGCTGACGAACAGCTCGGCCGCGATCTCCGCGTTCGACAGCCCGCGCGCCACCAGCTTCAGCACCTCCAGCTCCCGCTCGGTCAGCGCGCTCAGCGCCTGCGGCGGCGCCTCGTCGCCCGAGGGCAGCTTGGTGGCGTACATGTCCAGCAGCCGGCGGGTGATGCTCGGCGCCAGCATCGCCGCGCCGTCCGCGACCACCCGGATCGCCTGCACCAGCTCCTCGGCCGGGACGTCCTTCAGCAGGAAGCCGCTGGCGCCCGCGCGCAGCGCCTCCACCACGTACTCGTCCAGGTCGAAGGTGGTCAGCACCAGCACCTTGGCCGGGCCGTCCCGTCCCGGGCCGGCGATCCGGCGGGTCGCCTCGACGCCGTCCATCCTGGGCATCCGGATGTCCATCAGCACCACGTCGGGCTGCAGCGCCCGCACCTGGTCCAGCGCCTGCTGGCCGTCGCCGGCCTCCCCGACCACCACCAGGTCGGACTCGGCCTCCAGGATCATCCGGAAACCGGTGCGCAGCAGCGGCTGGTCGTCGACCAGCAGCACTCGGATCGTCACCTAGGACTCCTTGCTCATCGGATCCCCCGTGGGATCACTCTCATCCGACGTACGGGCCGGCGGCACCGGCAGCGGGTACGGCGGCGGGGTGCCGCCGAACTCCGGGCAGCTGGCCTGGTGGTCGCACCAGTCGCAGAGGCGGTTGCGGGTGGCCGGGAAGTCCCCGGTGGCCACCGCCAGGCCGATCCGCTCCCACAGTGCCTGGAGCTTGCGCTCCACGGCGAGCAGGTCCGCCTCGTCCGGGTCGTAGCTGACCACGTCCCCGCCCCCGCCGAGGTAGACCAGCTGGAGGCGCTTGGGGATCACGCCCTTCCAGCGCCACACCACCAGCGCGTAGAACTTCATCTGGAACATCGCCTTGCCCTCGAAGTCCCGCGAGGGCGCCCGGCCGGTCTTGTAGTCCACCAGCCGGACCTCACCGGTCGGGGCGACGTCCACCCGGTCGATGTAGCCGCGCAGCAGCAGCCCCGACTCCAGGGCCGTCTCCACGTAGAGCTCCCGCTCCACCGGGTGCAGCCGGGTCGGGTCCTCCAGCCGGAACCACTGGCCGACCAGCTTCTCGGCGTCCGCCAGCCAGCGGGTCAGCGCCGCGCCGTCCGGGTCCTCCGGGAACAGCGAGGCCAGCTCCGGGCGCTCGCCCAGCAGCCGCTCCCACTGCGGGCGCAGCAGGCCGAGCGCCCGCTCCGGCGTCCGCTCGGCCGCCGGGCTGTCGAACAGCCGCTCCAGCACGGCGTGCACCAGCGTGCCCCGGGTCGCCGCCGAGCTCGGCGGCTCGGGCAGCCGGTCGATCACCCGCAGCCGGTACAGCAGGGGACAGGTGAGGAAGTCCCCCGCTCGGGACGGCGAGAGGCCGGTCGGGGGTGCCGCCGGGCGCGCGGCGGCACTGCTGGTCTCGGTGTGCATGGCTACGACCCTATTGCCCTTCGCTGTCATCCCGCTGCCACGGTGCTGCCACAGGGGCGGCCGAGTGGGTATGAAGCCGGAAGGAGGGCCGCGCAGCGCCGGACGGCCGCGATCACGTAGCGTGGGCGCACCGGGCACGACGGGGGAGACGACCGAAGGGATCACGGTGAGCGACAGCAGGGGGCAGCAGCCCTCCGACCGGCCACCGCAGGCGGAAGACGGGCGTCCGGCCGCGCCGCCGCCCGAGCGCCGCGGCGGCATCCTGATGGGCCGCCCCTTCGGTGTGCCCGTCTACGTCACCCCCTCCTGGTTCGTCATCGCCGCGCTGATCACCTGGGTGTTCGGCGGACAGCTGGGCGAGGTGCTGCCCGACCTCGGCGGCGCCCGCTACCTGGTCGCGTTCTTCTTCGCGGTCGCCTTCTACGCCTCCGTCCTGGTGCACGAGCTCGCCCACACCCTGGTCGCGCTGCGCTACCGGCTCGGGGTGCGGCGGATCCAGCTCCAGTTCTTCGGCGGCGTCTCGGAGATCGAGAACGAGGCGGAGAGCCCCTGGCGGGAGTTCTGGCTGGCCTTCGTCGGCCCGCTGCTCTCGCTGCTGCTCGGCGGCGTGTTCTACCTCGCGGTGCGGGCGGTGGAGCTGTCCACCGTGCCCGGGGTGCTGCTCACCGGCTTGATGGTCTCCAACCTGGTGGTCGCGGCCTTCAACCTGCTGCCCGGTCTGCCGCTGGACGGCGGCCGGATGCTGCGCGCGGTCGTCTGGGCGGTCACCGGCAAGCCGATGACCGGCACGGTGGCCGCCGCCTGGGTCGGCCGCGGGCTGGCCGTCGCCGTGCTGGTCGGCCTGCCGCTGCTGAGCGCCGCCCGCGGCGTCGAGCGCACCACCACCGACACCCTGGTGGACGCGGTGCTGGCCGCGGTGCTCGCCGCGATCATCTGGAACGGCGCCACCGGCAGCCTGCGCAACGCCCGGCTCAAGGCGGTGCTGCCCGGCCTGAGGCTGCGCGAGCTGGCCCGGCGGGCCGTCGAGGTCACCGCCGACACCCCGCTCGGCGAGGCGCTGCGCCGGGCCCGCGAGGCCCAGGCCGGCGCGGTGATCGTGGTGGACGGCCGGGGCGAGCCGATCGCCCTCGTACGGGAGTCCGCGGTCCGGTCGGTGCCCGAGCACCGCCGCCCCTGGGTGGCCGTCGGCCCGCTCGCCCGGGACCTCGAACCCGGGCTGCGGCTGAGCGCCGACCTCGGCGGCGAGGACCTGCTGCGGGCCGTCCAGACGACCCCGGCGGGGGAGTACCTGGTCGTCGAGCCGGACGGCCGGGTGTACGGCGTCGCCGCGCTGAGCGACATCGAACAGCGGCTGACCGCCGCCGTCACCGGCCGCTGACCGCCGCCGACGATCACCCGCGTCCGGCGGGCCGGTCCGCTTCCCTTAGGATTGGCCGCATGTCCGAACCGACCGGTGCCGCCCGCCGACGCGGGCCCTTCCAGGTCGGGGACCAGGTCCAGCTGACCGACCCCAAGGGTCGCCACTACACGTTCACGCTCCAGGCCGGGAACCAGTTCCACACCCACAAGGGTGCGTTCCCCCACGACGAGCTGATCGGCGCCCCCGAAGGCACGGTCGTGCGCACCACGGGTAACGTCCCGTACCTCGCGCTGCGCCCCCTGCTCCCCGACTACGTCCTGTCCATGCCGCGCGGCGCCGCCGTGATCTACCCCAAGGACGCGGGGCAGATCCTGGCGATGGCCGACATCTTCGCGGGCGCCCGCGTGGTCGAGGCCGGTGTCGGCTCGGGCGCGCTCAGCA
The DNA here is from genome assembly GCF_044756065.1 of Kitasatospora sp. NPDC092039. Classification (NCBI taxonomy): domain Bacteria; kingdom Bacillati; phylum Actinomycetota; class Actinomycetes; order Kitasatosporales; family Streptomycetaceae; genus Kitasatospora; species Kitasatospora sp. NPDC092039. The sequence continues at coordinate 32,978 of NZ_JBIVSD010000002.1, forward strand.
CGTACCTGCTGCGCGCCGTCGGCGAGCAGGGCATGCTGGCCTCCTACGAGCGCCGGCAGGACTTCGCCGACATCGCCCGGGGGAACGTCGAGCGCTACTTCGGCGGCCCGCACCCGGCGTGGAAGCTGACCGTCGGCGACCTCCAGGACAACCTGGTCGAGACCGACGTCGACCGCGTCATCCTCGACATGCTGGCTCCCTGGGAGTGCCTGGACGTCGCCTCCCGGGCGCTCGTCCCCGGCGGCCTCATCTGCTGCTACGTGGCCACCACCACGCAGATGTCGAAGACCGTCGAGGCGCTGCGCGACCACGGCACCTTCACCGAGCCGCAGGCCTGGGAGACCATGGTCCGCACCTGGCACCTGGAGGGCCTGGCGGTCCGCCCGGACCACCGGATGATCGGCCACACCGGCTTCCTGCTCACCGCCCGCCGCCTGGCGGACGGCGTGGAGCCGCCGCTGCGCCGCCGCCGTCCGGCCAAGGGCGCGTACGGCGAGGACTACGACAACGGCTCCCCCGAGCCCTCCCTCCAGGAGCGCGCCGCCGCCCGCAAGGCCGCCCGCGCGACGGAGGCGGACCAGCCCGACCTGGGCTGAGCCCCGGACCCACGGAAGGGGTGGTACGAGCGCTCCGCTCGTACCACCCCTTCCTCTTCGGCCGCGGACGCCGTGTGGGACGATGCTCGCTCACGCCTTGGCGCTTGGAGCTCTGGAGGGGACGCCTGGTGGAGACCGCGGTCGGGACGACGACGGCGACGGCTGGACAGCACGGACCGCGGGGCCGCTCCGGACCCGGGCGCGCACGCACCGCCCCCTGGCACTGGGCCGTCGCCCTGGCCGGCTGCGGCGCGGTCGTGGGGGCCGCTCTGGCCGCCTCCCCGGCCACCGGCACCCCGGTCCCCGCGCACGGCACCCCCCAGGCCCTCGCCGGGACCGCGGCCCCCGACCCGACCCGGGCCCAACTCCCGCTGGACTGCGGCCCGTTCCCGGTGAAGACGGCGCTCAGCGTGCCCGCCCGGCTCGGCGACGGACGCCCCGGCACGGTGGTCGCCGCGCACTGCGCCACCGAGACCGGCACCCCGCCGGACGCCGTCTTCCTGCTCGGCTTCGGCCCGGGCGAGCGCCCGGAGGTCGTGGCCACCCTGCTCGCCGAGCGCGAGAACCTCACCGTGAGCCGGATAGCGGTGCGTTCGGACGGCGCCATCACCGGCCACGCCCAGGGGTATTCCAGCGAGGACGTGCCGCGGTTCCGGCCCGACATCTCACTCGACCTCACCTGGACGCGCAAGGGCGGCGGCTGGGACCTCTCCCGGACCGCCGCCCCGGTCTCCGCCGTGTGACGGACCGGCTACTGCGCGTCCGGCCCGTACACCTCGACCCGGTCGGCGACCCGGCGCACGTGGATGCAGTCGCCGGGGCACTCCTTCGCCGAGTCCACCACGTCCTGAAGGATCGTCAGCGGCACCGGGGCGGTCTCCCCGGGCTGCTGGCGCAGCTCGTCGTCCGGCCCCTTCACGTAGGCCAGCCCGTCGATGTCGAGTTCGAAGACCTCGGGTGCGTACTGCGCGCAGATGCCGTCACCGGTGCACAGATCCTGGTCGATCCACACCTCCAGCGCCTCGGCCGCCGCCGTCTGCTCGGTCACCGACATGGTCCCCTGCCGTTTCTGTCCCGGGTCGCCCCTATTCCTGGAGCAATCCCGCCATTCGTACAACGATCGGACCCAGACTCGTGGTCGCGATCGGATATCGCTTCGGTCGACGATACATCTGGCCCGCTTTGGGCGGTGCGCGGTGGGTATCCCAGTTAGCAGAGGGGAAGCACGCTGGGGCGAAGATCGGACACGCCCGTTCCATCTTTCTTGATCTAGGGGTTTACGGACCCCTGGTCCCAGGTAGGGTCTGGAAGCGTCCAGCTCCCCGGAGGAGGTGAGGACCGTGGCAGCCCACGATGACGACTACAACCGCAGCACCGGCAGGCCCGCTCGTGGTTCCGACGAGGCCGCTCAGGTCTCGTACCTTGAGCAGGAAATCGCCGTGTTGCGCCGCAAGCTCGCCGACTCGCCGCGCAATTCGAGGATCCTCGAAGAGCGGATCGTCGAGCTCCAGACCAACCTGGCGGGCGTGACCGCCCAGAACGACCGGCTCGCCTCCACCCTGCGTGAGGCCCGCGACCAGATCGTGGCCCTCAAGGAGGAAGTGGACCGGCTGGCACAGCCCCCGGCCGGCTTCGGCACCTTCCTCGACGCGAACGAGGACGGCACCGCGGACATCTTCACCGGCGGGCGGAAGCTCCGCGTGAACGTCAGCCCCAACGTCGCCCTCGACGAGGTGCGGCGCGGCCAGGAAGTGATGCTCAACGAGGCCCTCAACATCGTGGACGCGATGGCCTTCGAGAACATCGGCGAGATCGTCACCCTCAAGGAACTCCTGGAGGACGGCGAGCGCGCCCTGGTCCTGGGGCACACGGACGAGGAGCGCGTGGTGCGCCTCGCCGAGCCGCTGCGCGGGCTGACCATCCGGGCGGGCGACGCCCTGCTGCTGGAGCCCCGCTCCGGCTACGTGTTCGAGGTCGTGCCGAAGTCCGAGGTCGAGGAGCTGGTCCTCGAGGAGGTCCCGGACATCGACTACCGGCAGATCGGCGGTCTGAGCAACCAGATCGAGCAGATCCGCGACGCGGTCGAGCTGCCCTACCTGCACGCCGACCTCTTCAAGGAGTACGAGCTGCGCCCGCCCAAGGGCGTGCTGCTCTACGGCCCGCCCGGCTGCGGCAAGACGCTGATCGCCAAGGCGGTCGCCAACTCGTTGGCCAAGAAGGTCGCCGAGGTCACCGGCCGCCCCCAGGGGAAGAGCTACTTCCTCAACATCAAGGGCCCCGAGCTGCTCAACAAGTACGTGGGCGAGACCGAGCGGCAGATCCGCCTGGTCTTCCAGCGGGCCCGGGAGAAGGCGAGCGAGGGCACGCCCGTCATCGTCTTCTTCGACGAGATGGAGTCGCTGTTCCGCACCCGCGGTTCCGGCGTCAGCTCGGACGTGGAGAACACCATCGTCCCGCAGCTGCTCGCCGAGATCGACGGCGTGGAGGGGCTGGAGAACGTCATCGTCATCGGCGCCTCGAACCGCGAGGACATGATCGACCCGGCGATCCTGCGGCCCGGCCGCCTGGACGTCAAGATCAAGATCGAGCGCCCGGACGCCGAGGCCGCGAAGGACATCTTCTCCAAGTACCTGAAGGACTCGCTGCCGTTCCACCCGGACGACCTCAAGGAGCACGACGGCTCCGTCGAGGCCACGGTGGCGGCGATGATCCAGTCGGTGGTGGAGCGGATGTACTCCGAGACCGAGGAGAACCGCTTCCTGGAGGTCACCTACGCGAACGGTGACAAGGAGGTCCTGTACTTCAAGGACTTCAACTCCGGCGCGATGATCCAGAACATCGTCGACCGCGCGAAGAAGATGGCCATCAAGGACTTCCTCGACCACGGTCAGCGCGGTCTGCGCGTCTCCCACCTGCTCGCCGCCTGCGTGGACGAGTTCAAGGAGAACGAGGACCTCCCGAACACCACCAACCCGGACGACTGGGCCCGCATCTCCGGCAAGAAGGGCGAGCGGATCGTCTTCATCCGCACGCTGGTCACCGGCAAGCAGGGCGCCGAGTCCGGCCGCTCGATCGACACTGTCGCCAACACGGGGCAGTACCTGTAAACACGCGGTTGTCCGGGCCGGCAGCGGTCCCCGGAGCTGTACGCACCCCGTCCGGCTGTGGCGCCTCGCGGCCCCGCAGCCGGACGGCGCGTCTCCGGGCCCGCCGCTCGGCGCCGGGTTCTAGGCTCGACCCACCGTCCGCGGGCAGAGGCCCGGCGTCGGTGTTGTTCGGCGGTACGTCAGAGTGCGCCGCCCGTCGGGGGCGGTGCACCGGGCAAGGAGGGCCGCATGACCGTACGGCGAGTGATGGGCATCGAGACCGAGTACGGGATCTCCGTGCCGGGGCACCCCAACGCCAACGCCATGCTCACCTCGTCCCAGATCGTCAACGCGTACGCGGCGGCGATGCACCGGGCACGGCGGGCCCGCTGGGACTTCGAGGAGGAGAATCCGCTGCGCGACGCACGGGGGTTCGACCTGGCCCGCGAGGTCGCGGACGCCAGCCAGCTGACCGACGAGGACATCGGCCTCGCCAACGTCATCCTCACCAACGGGGCCCGGTTCTACGTGGACCACGCGCACCCCGAGTACAGCTCGCCCGAGGTGACCAACCCCCGTGACGCGGTGCTCTGGGACAAGGCCGGCGAGCGGATCATGGCCGCCGCCGCGCAACGCGCGCTGGAACTGCCCAACGGGCAGAACATCCACCTGTACAAGAACAACACCGACAACAAGGGCGCCTCCTACGGCACCCACGAGAACTACCTGATGAAGCGGGCGACACCGTTCGCCGACATCGTCCGCCACCTCACCCCGTTCTTCGTCTCCCGCCAGGTGGTCACCGGCGCCGGCCGGGTGGGCATCGGCCAGGACGGCTCGGCACACGGCTTCCAGCTCAGCCAGCGGGCGGACTACTTCGAGGTCGAGGTCGGCCTGGAGACGACGCTCAAGCGCCCGATCATCAACACCCGCGACGAGCCGCACGCGGACGCCGAGAAGTACCGCCGGCTGCACGTGATCATCGGGGACGCCAACCTCTCCGAGATCTCCACCTACCTCAAGCTGGGCACCACCTCGCTGGTCCTGTCGATGATCGAGGACTCGTTCATCGCCGCGGACCTCGCCGTCGACCAGCCGGTGCGCACCCTGCACCGGGTCTCCCACGACCCGACCCTCAAGCACCTGGTCACCCTGCGCAACGGGCGCCGGCTCACCGCCGTCCAGCTCCAGCTGGAGTACTTCGAGCTGGCCCGCAAGTACGTCGAGGACCGCTTCGGCACCGACGCGGACGAGCAGACGGTGGACGTGCTGACGCGCTGGGAGGACGTCCTGGGGCGGCTGGAGCGCGACCCGATGTCGCTCTCCCGGCAGCTGGACTGGGTCGCCAAGCGGGAGATCCTGGAGGGCTACCGCAGCCGGGACGCCCTGGAGTGGGACAACCCGCGGCTGCACCTGGTCGACCTCCAGTACAGCGACGTACGGCCCGAGAAGGGCCTCTACAACCGCCTGGTGGCCCGTGGGCGGTTCGAGCGGCTGCTCACCGAGGACGAGGTCGAGCGGGCCGTCTCCAGGCCGCCGGAGGACACCCGGGCGTACTTCCGCGGGCGCTGCCTGGAGCAGTACGCGGAGCACGTCGCGGCGGCCTCCTGGGACTCGGTGATCTTCGACCTGCCGGGCCGGGACTCGCTGCAGCGGGTGCCCACCCTGGAACCGCTTCGCGGCACCCGCAACCACGTCAAGGAGCTGCTGGACCGCTGTCGCACGGCCGAGGACCTGCTCCGGGTGCTGTCCGGCGGGTAACTTTTCGATCACCACGGGTGAACGTCCGCCGAATGGGAATCATCCGGGGTGGCAGCGGGTGTTGGACAGGAAGCGCCACCGGCGAACCGGGAGCGGCAGTCGCACCTTGTGTATAGGGTCGTTGCAGCGAGCAGCGACCGAACCGTGCCAGACGAATCGAGCGGGGTGAGGGAAATGGCGGGCAAGGACACCGGCGGCGGCCAGCAGCGGGCAAACCGTTCCTCCGAGGAGGTCGAGGAGCAGGCCGCGGAAAGCCAGAATTCCGAGGACCTCAAGGAGCGCCAGGAAAAGCTGAGCGACGACGTCGACGCGGTGCTGGACGAAATCGACGAGGTCCTCGAGTCGAATGCCGAGGATTTCGTGCGCGGATTCGTCCAGAAGGGCGGGCAATAGCCCGGCACCGGACATTCCGAATTCACGGTCGCGACCGTCCGGGGCGGCCGGGCGGCGAGCACCGCCCGGCCGTCCGGCACCGGCCCCACCACCCGTGGACAGTGATCGTCGGGCGGGTAGGGTGCGGGCAGCGCGCGCTTCAAGCTACCTGGAAGGAATCGTGTGGAAGCCAACACTCGTGGCACCGGGCGTCTACCGGCTGCCTTCCTGACCCCGGGGTCGTCCTCGTTCATCGACTTCCTCGCCGAGCACCGGCCGGAGCTGGTCCCCGGCCACCGCGGGCTCCCCGAGGGGGCCGTGGTCGAGGCCCCGCACGGGACCACCATCGTGGCCGCGGTGTTCGACGGCGGCGTGGTGATCGCGGGTGACCGCCGGGCCACGATGGGCAACGTGATCGCCCAACGCGACATGGAGAAGGTCTTCCCGGCCGACGAGTTCAGCGCGGTCGGCGTCGCCGGCACCGCGGGCCTCGCGATCGAGATGGTCCGGCTGTTCCAGCTGGAGCTGGAGCACTACGAGAAGATCGAGGGCGCCACGCTCTCCCTGGAGGGCAAGGCGAACCGGCTCACCACCATGATCCGGGGCAACCTGGGCATGGCGATGCAGGGCCTCGCCGTGGTGCCGCTGTTCGCCGGCTACGACCTGGACCTCGGCCGCGGCCGGATCTTCAACTACGACGTCACCGGCGGACGGTCCGAGGAGCGCGGTTTCACCGCCACCGGCTCGGGCTCGGTCTTCGCCCGCGGCTCGATGAAGAAGCTCTACCGCGACGACCTGACGGCCGACCAGGCCGTCACCATGGTCGTCCAGGCGCTCTACGACGCGGCGGACGACGACTCCGCCACCGGCGGCCCGGACCTCGCCCGCAGGATCTTCCCGATCGTCTCGCTGATCACCGAGGACGGCTTCCGCCGGCTCACCGAGGAGGAGGTCACGGAGGTCGTCGTGGCCATCACCGACGAGCGCCTGGCCCGGCCCAACGGCCCGCAGGCCCCGCTGATCTAGCCACCACCTCACAGGAAAGGGACGACCGCCGGTGTCGACACCGTTCTACGTCTCACCCCAGCAGGCCATGGCGGACCGCGCGGAGTACGCCCGCAAGGGCATCGCGCGCGGCCGCAGCGTGGTCGTGCTCACCTACGCCGACGGCATCGTCTTCGTCGCGGAGAACACCTCCAGGGCGCTCCACAAGGTCTCCGAGATCTACGACAAGATCGCCTTCGCGGCGGTCGGCCGCTACAACGAGTTCGAGAACCTGCGCATCGGCGGCGTCCGCTACGCCGACCTGCGCGGCTACTCCTACGACCGGGCCGACGTCACGGCCCGGGGCCTGGCCAACGTGTACGCCCAGACCCTGGGCACCATCTTCTCCTCGGTCGGCGAGAAGCCGTACGAGGTCGAGCTGATCGTGGCCGAGGTCGGCCGCACCCCCGACAACGACCAGATCTACCGGCTCACGCCGGACGGCTCGGTCGTGGACGAGAAGAACTACGTGGTGGTCGGCGGCAACGCCGACTCGATCGGCAACTACCTGGGCCAGCGCCACCGGGCCGGCCTGAGCCTCACCGAGGCGGTGAAGGTCGCGGTGGACTCGCTCGCCCGCGACCCCAACGGGGGCAGCCCGCGCAGCCTCACGCCGGAACAGCTGGAGGTGGCGGTCCTCGACCGCCAGCGGTTCCAACAGCGCAAGTTCAAGCGGATCCTGGGCAACCAGCTGGGCCGGCTGCTCGACGGGGACCAGTCCGCCGAGGCGGACGACGAGGACGACCCGGCGGACGGCACGCCGGTGTAGCAGTGCCTGCGGAGTCCCGTGCGGCGGCCCTGCCGCCGCCGTCCGGGACTCCGGTGCCCCTGCGGCGGCCCAGTCGTCGTGGAGGCGGTTTCGGACAGCTCCGACAGAGAATGGAGTGCTCATGGACCGCCGGATTTTCGGGCTGGAGAACGAGTACGGCGTGACCTGCACGTTCCGCGGGCAGCGACGGCTGTCCCCGGACGAGGTGGCGCGGTACCTGTTCCGCCGGGTCGTCTCCTGGGGCCGCAGCAGCAACGTCTTCCTGCGCAACGGCGCCCGCCTCTACCTCGACGTCGGCTCCCACCCCGAGTACGCCACCCCCGAGTGCGACGACGTCGTCGAGCTGGTGACGCACGACAAGGCCGGCGAGCGCATCCTCGAAGGGCTCCTGGTGGACGCCGAGCGGCGGCTGCACGAGGAGGGCATCGCGGGGGACGTCTACCTCTTCAAGAACAACACCGACTCGGCCGGCAACTCCTACGGCTGCCACGAGAACTACTGCGTGGCCCGGCACGGCGAGTTCTCCCGGCTGGCCGACGTGCTGATCCCGTTCCTGGTCACCCGCCAGCTGATCTGCGGCGCGGGCAAGGTGCTGCAGACCCCGCGCGGCGCGGTGTTCTGCGTCAGCCAGCGGGCCGAGCACATCTGGGAGGGCGTCAGCTCGGCGACCACCCGCTCGCGTCCGATCATCAACACCCGGGACGAGCCGCACGCGGACGCCGAGCGCTACCGCCGGCTGCACGTGATCGTCGGTGACTCCAACATGTCCGAGACCACGACGCTGCTCAAGGTCGGCACCACCGACCTGGTGCTGCGGCTGATCGAGGCCGGCGTGGTGATGCGCGACCTCACCCTGGAGAACCCGATCCGGGCGATCCGCGAAGTGAGCCACGACCTCACCGGCACCCACCAGGTGCGGCTCGCCAACGGCCGGGAGGCCAGCGCGCTGGACATCCAGGAGGAGTACTACACCAAGGCCCTGGAGTTCGCCGACCGCAAGGGCATCAACACCGGCACCGTCGCCCGGGTGCTCGACCTGTGGGGCCGCACCCTGGAGGCCGTCCGCACCGAGCGGCTGGACGGGGTGGCCCAGGAGATCGACTGGATCATGAAGTACAAGCTCATCGAGCGCTACCGCGAGAAGCACCAGATGAGCATGTCCAACCCGCGGGTTGCCCAGATCGACCTCGCGTACCACGACATCCACCGCCGCCGCGGCCTGTTCTACCTGCTCCAGGGCAAGGGCCAGGCGCAGCGGGTGACCACCGACCTCAAGACCTTCGAGGCCAAGTCGATCCCGCCGCAGACCACCCGGGCCCGGCTGCGCGGGGACTTCATCCGCCGGGCGCAGGAGCAGCGCCGGGACTTCACGGTGGACTGGGTGCACCTGAAGCTGAACGACCAGGCGCAGCGCACGGTGCTGTGCAAGGACCCGTTCCGTTCGGTGGACGAGCGGGTGGAGAAGCTGATCGCGGGGATGTAGCCGCGAAGCGGCGTGGTCAAGGCGGCGGCCGGCCCCGGTGGTGTCTACCGGGGCCGGCCGCGTGCCGGGCATACGCTGTCCGTCGAGTCCGGAGAGCCGACTTCGACCGACAGTTAGGACCACCGTGCGCCGCACCGCCGGTTTGCTTCTCACCCTGCCGTTGCTGCTCGCGGTCGCCTGCAGCAGCTCCCCCAAGGCGGCCGGCCCGTCGTCGCCCTCCCCGGCGAGTGCCGCCCCGACGGTGCCCGCGCCGGTCGGCGAGGCGTCGCCGATGCCCACGCTCTCGGGTGGCGGATTCGGCAGCAAGGCCACCATCACCATCCCCGAGGGCCAGCAGCCCAGCGGCCAGTTCGTGGTGAACACGGTCACCGAGGGCGAGCGCACGACCGTCAACAAGGGCGACTGGGTGACGGTCAACTACACCGCCAAGGACTGGACCACCGGCAAGGACCTGCCCAGCTCGTACGACGCCAACGGCAAGCCGCAGCTCTACCAGGCCGGCAGCGGGCAGCTGGTGCCGGCGCTGGACCAGAGCGTGATCGGGAAGAAGGTGGGCAGCCGGCTGCTGGTGGTGGCCCCGCCCTCGGCCGCCTTCGGCGAGCAGGGCTCCACCCAGCTGGGCGTCAACAACGGCGACACCGTGGTGTTCGTGCTGGACGTCATGGAGAGCCTGCCGCCGGACTCCACGCTGAGCGGGGCGATGACCGAGCCGGCCGCGACCCTGCCGCAGGTCAAGGACAACGGCAAGGCGCCGGCGACGATCACCGTCCCGGCCGGGCAGGCCGCGCCCACCGACCTCCAGCAGGCGGTGCTGATCAAGGGCGAGGGCAAGCAGGTCAAGAGCGGGCAGACCCTGGTGGTGCAGTACACCGGGGTGCTGTGGGCCAACGGCCAGCAGTTCGACGCCTCCTGGACGCACGGCGGAGCGCAGGCGGTGCAGATCGGCACCGGCAGCGTGATCGAGGGCTGGGACAAGGGCCTGGTCGGGCAGAACGTCGGCAGCCGGGTGCTGCTGGTGGTGCCGCCGGCGCTCGGCTACCAGGACAAGGCGCAGGGCTCGGTGCCGGCGAACTCGACCCTGGTCTTCGTGATCGACATTCTCGAAGCGGTCTAGGTCCGGCTCTCGAAGTCACCCCGGGGATTCCGTACGCTTGGGCGGACGCTCGTACAGCGAAGCGTCCGCCCTCATCCTGAGCTGTCATACTGCCCACGCACTGTGGCAGGCGCCGCCCGGTGCCGAGGTCCGGGGCGGGCGGTGCGACCGCAGGTCGGCGTGCCCACGCCGGGCGCAGACCTGGAAGACCTCGTGGCGAGATGGATGGGGAGTCATGACTGAGAAGACGCCGAGCCCGGGCGGGGCCGGCACCGCGGCGAACGACAGCTCTGCGGGTGACCCGGCCGCCTCTCGCCCCGGCGGCCCGGTCGGGGACCGCGAGTCGATCGTCGTTCCCCCGGCGATCCTGGCGCAGCAGGCCGGCTGGGCGCAGCCCGGCGAGGCGCCGCGCGTCCAGGGCGGGACCAAGACGGACGACGCCCCGCAGATCTTCGCCTCCAACGTGCGCAAGTCCGACACCTCGGAGGCCGGGTACGACGAGAACCCGCCCGGCGTCGGCAAGCTGGGTGTGATCCTCGGCACGGTGCTGGCCGTGCTGCTGGTCGGCAGCGGCATCACGCTCTACATGGTGAACAAGGACGACTCCAAGGACACCGCCGCGGCCAAGCCGGACGCCGCCAAGACCGCGCCGCCCACGCCGACCGCCGACCCGGTGCCGCCGATCAAGGACAGCGCCAAGGTGCTGCCGACGATCGCCGGAGACTTCGGCAAGAAGGCCGAGATCCAGGTGCCGGGCGAGGCCTCCGACGGCTCCTTCGTCGTCAAGGTGCTCACCGAGGGCACCGGCGCCAAGGTCGAGAAGAACTCCTGGACGTCGGTGGACTACACCGCCAAGGACTGGACCACCGGCAAGGACATCCCGAGCTCGTACGACGCCAACGGGAAGCCGCAGATCTTCCAGGCCGGCACCGACGCGCTGATCCCGGCTCTGGACCAGGCCGTGATCGGCAAGAAGGCCGGCAGCCGGCTGCTGGTGGTGGCCCCGCCGGCCGCCGCGTTCGGCTCCCAGGGCAAGGCCGACATGTCGATCGGCGCCAAGGACGACCTGATCTTCGTGATCGACATCCGCAACGCCAACGCGCCGGACGCCGTGGTGAGCGGGACCGTCACCCCGCCGCCGGCGGACTTCCCGCAGGTCAAGGACAACGGCAAGAAGCCGGCCGAGATCACCCCGGTGGCCGGGGCGAAGGACCCGACCGAGCTGAAGTCGCACGTCCTGATCAAGGGCACCGGGCCGAAGGTGGAGAAGGGCGAGAAGGTCGTCGTCCAGTACACCGGCGCGCTGTTCTCCAGCGGCAAGGTGTTCGACTCCTCGCTCAGCAAGGGCCAGGCGTTCACCTTCCCGGTCGGCGGCGGCCAGGTCATCCAGGGCTGGGACCAGGGCCTGGAGGGCCAGACCGTCGGCAGCCGGGTCGAGCTGGTGATCCCCGCCGCGCTGGGCTACGGCGACAAGGGCCAGGGCGACATCCCGCCCGGCGCGACGCTGGTCTTCGTGGTGGACATCCTGGACGCCGGTCAGGGCTGACCCGCTTTCGGGTGACAATGGTGCACGTGTGACCTTCGGGTCCGGCCGCGTGGCCGGGCCCGGACGGGCGGCGGGCGCCCGTACGGTGGTCCTGAGAGGGACCGGGTGCGGGCGCCCGCCGCTTGGTCGTGAATGCCAGCGAAACGTGAGAAGAGGGACTGTGAGCGTCAACCTCAACGAGAAGCCTGAGATCGACTTCCCGATCGGCGACGCCCCGACGGAGCTGCAGGTCCGTGACATCGTCGTGGGCGACGGCGCCGAGGCCAAGAAGGGTCAGAACGTCACCGTCCGCTACGTCGGCGTGACCTTCGAGACCGGCGAGGAGTTCGACGCCAGCTGGAACCGGAGCCCCAACGAGTTCCGCTTCCCGCTGGGCGCCGGCCGCGTCATCAAGGGCTGGGACCAGGGCGTCGTCGGCATGAAGGTCGGCGGCCGCCGCGAGCTGACCATCCCGGCGCGCCTGGCGTACGGCGACCAGTCGCCGTCGCCGCTGATCCCGGCCGGCTCGACCCTGATCTTCGTGGTCGACCTGCTGGCCGTCTGAGCCTGCCCGCACCGTGGGCCGGACCCCTCCGGGGGCCCGGCCCACGGGCGTGTCCGGGCCCGAACGGCACGGTGCGGGCCCGGGGTGCGGGACGCGGCTTTTGCAGTGCGTACCGCTACCGGTACGGTCGGTCCCGCCGGGTGGTGAGCGCCCGGTTGGCGCACCCCGCGCGCGGCGCGGCACACCGGAAGGGTCAGCGATGGCGATCGCCAAGGCAGAGCGGCTGATGAATCTCGCCCTGTGCCTGATGAACACCAGACGTCCGCTCTCCAAGAAGGAGCTGCGGGAATCCATCGAGGCGTACCGCGAGGCCTGGCAGAACAGCAGCGAGGACGCCTTCAACCGGATGTTCGAGCGGGACAAGGACGACCTGCGCGAGCTCGGCCTGGTGATCGACGTCGACGAGAGCACCCTGGACGGCGAGCTCGGCTACCTGGCCCGCGCCGACCGCAACCGGCTGCCCGAGATCGCCCTGGACGCCGAGGAGGCGGCCGCGCTGACCCTGGCCGCCCGGGTCTGGCAGCAGGCCAAGATGTCCGGCGCCGCCAGCGGCGCCCTGCAGAAGCTGCGCGCGGCCGGGGTGCCGTTCGCCGAGGCCGAGGGCCGTACCGCCCTGGAGCCGCGCATCCCCGCCCGGGAGGCCGCGTTCGAGCCGCTGCTCACCGCCGCCCGGGACCGCCGTCCGGTCACCTTCGACTACCGCAAGGCCGGTGCCGCCGCCGTCGAGCAGCGCAGCGTCGAGCCGTGGGCGCTGGAGTGCTGGCGCGGGCACTGGTACCTGGCCGGGTACGACCGCGACCGGGGCGACGCCCGGGTGTTCCGGCTCAGCCGGATCACCGGCAGGGTGAAGGCGAGGTCCGGGGCCTTCCTCGGCACCGTGCCCGAGCACGTGGACGTCCGGGCCACCGTGGCGAAGTTCGCGGGGGAGGGGGCCACCGCCACCGCGACCGTCCGGGTCCGCCGGGGCGCCGGGTTCCCGCTGCGCACCAAGGCGCTGGCCAGCACCCGGGTGGACGAGGCCTGGGACGAACTGGAGATCCCGTACGGCAACGGGCTGGGCGCGGACCTGGCCGAGTTCGGGCCGGACGTGCTGGTGCTCGGGCCGGAGGAGCTGCGGGCGGACGTGGTCGACCGGCTGCGGGCGGTCGCTGGTATCGAGGATGTGCGGGCATGAGCAATGCGATCGACCAGACGCGACGGATGCTGTCGCTGGTCACCTACCTGCGCGAGCGGCCCGGGGCCGAGGTCGCCGAGGTGGCCCGGGCGTTCGGGATCAGCGAGCGCGAGCTGATCGCCGACCTCAACGTGCTGCCGATGTGCGGCACCAGCTTCCGCGGCGGCGACCTGCTCGACATCGACACCGACGGCGAGCGGATCTGGTGGCACAACGTCGACGACGTGGCCCAGCCGCTGCGGCTGGCCGCCGACGAGGCGACCGCGCTGCTGGTGGCCGCCCGGGCGGTGGCCGGGCTGCCGGGCCTGCGGGCCGGGGACCGGGAGGCGCTCACCCGGGCCGTCGCCAAGATCGAGAACGCGGCGGGGGAGAGCGCCGAGGGCAGTGCCCGGGTCGGCGTGACCTTCGAGGCGGAGAGCCACGTCTTCGCCGACATCGACCGCGCGCTCAGCGAGGGCCGCCGGCTCTGGCTGCGCTACTACTCCCACGGGCGCGGCGGGATGACCGAGCGCGAGGTCGACCCGATCCGGCTGCTCACCGAGGGCCACACCTACCTCGAGGCCTGGTGCCGCACCTCCGAGGACCACCGGATGTTCCGGCTCGACCGGGTCGCCGAGATCCGCGTCCTGGACGTCCCGGCCGACCCGCCCCGGCGCGAGCCGCGCGATCTGAGCGGCGGGCTGGTCAACCCGGCGGCGGACGACCCCGAGGTGGTCGTCGAGGTCTCCTCCGGCGGGCGCTGGGTGGCCGAGTACTACACCCACGACCGGGCCGAGGAACTGCCCGACGGCGGGCTGCGGATCACCCTGCGCAGTGCCGACCCCTCCCAGCTGCGCCCGCTGGCGCTGCGGCTGGGCCGGGACGGCCGGATCGTCTCGCCGCCCGAGCTGGCCGAGCAGGCGCGTTCGGCCGCGCGGGAGGCGCTGGCCGCCTACGGGGAGGGGCGGGCCTGAGCGGTGGAACCCGGGACCAGATTCAAGGTGTACTGCTCCGACTGCCGGGAGAAGGTGGAGCTCCCGGCCGAGGACTTCCGCCTGACCCTCGGCCGCACCCCGGCCCAGGCGCACTACAGCTTCGCCTGCCCGCGCTGCGGGGCGGCGGTGCGCAAGCCGGCCGGGGAGAAGATCGTCGAGGCGCTCACCGAGGCGGGGGTCCGCACCATGCGGCTCGTCCCGGCCGAGGGGTAGTACGCGTATAGGGTGGGGCGCATGTCCTGGATGCTCGTCGCCGCCGTCCTGCTCGCCACCGCGGGCCTGCTGGTCCTCGGGGTCCTCGCGATCCGGCTCTGGCTGGACGTGCGGGCGCTGGCCCAGGGCGTGGACCGGGCCTCGCGGGCGCTGGCCGCCGCGGCCGGGGACCTGGCGGACGCGGTGCCGGGTGCGGACCCCCCGGCGGCGGAGCGGACCGTCCCGGTCGCGTAGCACGGCCGGGCCCGGGGCGGTACGGGGACTGCTGCGCGCGGGCAGGGGCGGGTTACGCTCTCAGATGGCTCCTGAACCGCGAACCGGGGGCCGCTGTCCTGTTCGGGCGGCCGTCGTCGTGGCGTCATCCGCAGCGGTTACCATCCGCAGCGGACGGCCCGTCGGGCCGCCATGACTGAAGGTGGTCGCGCATGCGCATCTCGATGACCGCGATCGTGGTGATCGTGGTTCTCGCCATCGTGCTGTTCGGAGCCAAGCGGCTGCCGGACCTGGCGCGCTCGCTGGGCAAGTCGATGCGGATCCTGAAGAGCGAGGCCCGGGCGATGCGTTCGGACGACGGTTCGGAGCAGCCGGCCCGGCCCGCGCCGGCCCCGGTGGACGGCGCCGAGGGCAGGACCGTCCAGGCCGCCCCGGGCGCGTCGGCCACGGCCCGTCCGGTGGGCGGGCCCGCCGCCGGAACCTCCGCGCCCGACGGCGACCGCCCGCACTGAGCGCGGCGCACGTGAGGCACCCGACGCGCGCCGCGCGCACCACCTGCGCGACGCGCGCGACCACGGAGGCCCGCCGACCGGTGGGCCCCGACGCACGAGTTGAGGACCGGGGTTGAGCAAGCTCTCCAAGGCGCCGAAGGCGTCAAAGGATCCTGAGGGGCGGATGGCCCTCGCCGACCACCTGCGGGAACTGCGCAACCGCGTGGTCAAGTCGGTCCTGGCGATCGTGTTGATCACCATCGTGGCGGCGGTCTACCACAAGCAGCTGGAGGACTTCCTCCTGAAGCCGCTGCCGAGGTGCGACACCATGGAGCTGGCCGAGCACTACAAGGGCAAGTGCGCCCAGGTCTCCAACATCGGTCTGACCGCCGGTTTCACCTGGATGCTCAAGGTCGCCCTGACGGCGGGCGTGGTCGGGACGGTGCCGATCTGGCTCTACCAGGTCTGGGCCTTCGTGGCGCCCGGTCTGCACCGGCACGAGAAGAAGTACACGGTCGTCTTCCTGCTCTGCGGGACGCCGCTGTTCCTGGCCGGTGTGGCCGTGGCCATCCTGGTGCTGCCGACCACGATCGACGTGCTGATCTCGTTCACCCCGAACAACACCACGCCGATCCTGCCGCCCGAGGACTACTTCGACATCGCGACCAGGATGGTGCTGGTCTTCGGCCTGGCCTTCGAGTTCCCGCTGCTGCTGGTGATGCTGAACCTCATCGGCGTGGTCACCGGCAAGCGGCTGCTGGGCTGGTGGCGCGGCATGGTCATGGGCATCACGATCTTCGCGGCCTTCGCGACGCCGAGCGCCGACCCGCTGAGCATGCTGGCCCTGGCCGCGCCGATCTGGGCGCTGTACTTCATCGCGGTGGGGATCGCGCTCTTCTTCGACAGGCGCAAGGCCCGCCGCAACCCGGACGCCGGGCTGGACGACGAGGAGGCCTCGCACCTGGACCTCTCGGTGCAGCCGGTGGCCGGTGCGGAGTCCGTCCAGGCCTCGGCGGCCCCGGCGGCCGGCGCGGTGGTGCCGGCGTCCCGCCGCGAGGAGATGGACGACATCACCTGAGCCGGCAGGCCCCGGCCCGAGCCGGTGGGCCCTGAGGGAGCCCCGGTCCGTCGCTCCGTCGAGCGGTGGGCCGGGGCTTCGTGCTGGTCGGGGGTGCTCCGGGTTTCGGCGGGGCGGTCTTGGCAGCCTGCATGGCATGTGACATATTACTGGCGTGCTGAAGACCGAGAGACCTCCCCTGGACGTCGTCGTGGTCGGCGCCGGTGTGGTCGGCGCCGCCTGCGCCTACTACGCCGCCCGCGCCGGCCTCGCCGTCGCCGTCGTGGACCGCGGCCCGGTGGCCGGCGGCACCACCGGTGCGGGCGAGGGCAACCTGCTGGTCTCCGACAAGGAGCCCGGCCCCGAACTCGACCTCGCCCTGCTCAGCACCCGGCTCTGGCGCGAACTCGCCGACTTGCTCGGCCCGGCGATCGAGTACGAGCCCAAGGGCGGCGTGGTGGTCGCCTCCACCGCCGCCGGGCAGGACGCGCTGCGGGCCTTCGCCGCCGGGCAGCGGGCCGTCGGGGTCGAGGCCGAGGAGGTGCCCGGCGAGCGGCTGCGCGAGCTGGAGCCGCACCTGGCCGACGGCCTGGCCGGCGGCTTCCACTACCCGCAGGACGCCCAGGTCCAGCCCGCCCTCGCCGCCGCCCACCTGCTGCGCGAGGCCCGCCGCAGGGGCGCCGAGCTGATCACCGGGGAGAGCGTCACCGCCGTCGACCGGGGCCCGGACGGCGCCGTGCGCGGTGTGCGGACCGACCGGCGGACGCTGCCCGCCGCCGCCGTGGTGAACGCGGCCGGCACCTGGGGCGGCGAGGTCGCCGCGCTGGCCGGGGTCCACCTGCCGGTGCTGCCCCGGCGCGGCTTCGTGCTGGTCACCGAGCCGCTGCCGCGGGTCGTTCGGCACAAGGTCTACGCCGCCGACTACGTGGCGAACGTGGCCAGCGGGTCGGCCGGGCTGGAGACCTCCGCGGTGATCGAGGGCACCCCGGGCGGGCCGGTGCTGATCGGCGCCAGCCGGGAGCGGGTCGGCTTCGACCGCACGCTCTCCCAGGAGGTGCTGAGCCGGCTCGCCGCCCAGGCCGCCCGACTGTTCCCGGTGCTCGCCGGCGTCACCGTGATGCGCGCCTACCGGGGCTTCCGCCCGTACCTGCCGGACCACCTGCCGGCCATCGGGGCGGACCCCCGGGTGCCCGGGCTGTACCACGCCTGCGGGCACGAGGGGGCCGGCATCGGGCTGGCTCCGGCGACCGGGCTGCTGATCAGCGAGCAGCTCACCGGCAAGCGGCCGGAGCTGGACCTCGCGCCGTTCCGGGCGGACCGGTTCCCCCCGACGTAGCAGCCCGGCCGGGTGACGGCCCGGCCGCCCGGGTCCGCGTTCCGCGCGCGAGCCCTTCCCGACTGTTCACCGTGAGATCCGAGATTGGAGAAGCCGCCGATGCGCCGCCGCACCCCCGCCGGGCTGGTCGAGGCCGAACCCGGGCCCGCCCACCACATCGAGTTCGACGGGCGGCCCGTCCCCGCGCTGCCCGGCCAGTCGATCGCCGCCGCGCTCTGGGCCGACGGCGTGCTCGCCTGGCGCACCACCCGGGTCGGCGGCAGGCCGCGCGGGGCGTTCTGCGGGATCGGCGCCTGCTTCGACTGCCTGGCCACCGTCGACGGCCGCCCCAACCAGCGCACCTGCCTGCTCCCCGCCGAGCCCGGCACCACCGTCACCACCCAGGAGGGCCACGGCCGTGCCGACCTCGCCGTCTGACTCCCCGCCGTTCGACCTCGTGGTGGTCGGCGCCGGCCCCGCCGGGCTGGCCGCCGCCGTCACCGCCGCCGACCTCGGGCTGCGCTGCGCCCTGCTGGACGGCGGGCGGAGCACCGGCGGGCAGTACTACCGCCACCCGGCGCCCGGCCTCGGTGCGGCCCGGCCGGACCGGCTGCACCACCGCTGGTCCGCCTACACCGGGTTGGCCGACCGGCTCGCCGCGCACGAGCGCACTGGGCGGGCCGGCTTCCGGGCCGGGTACCAGGTCTGGGCGCTGGAACGCACCGGGGACGGCTTCGCGGTGCACGTCACCCGCGGGCCGGAGAGCACCGACCGGGCCACCGTCCGGTCCCGGTCGGTGCTGCTCGCCACCGGCGCGTACGAGCGGCAGCTGCCGTTCCCCGGCTGGACCCTGCCCGGGGTGGTCACCGCGGGCGGCGCCCAGGCCATGCTCAAGGCCGGGCTGGTGCTGCCCGGGAAGCGGATCGTGGTGGCCGGCAGCGGCCCGCTGCTGCTCGCGGCGGCCTCCTCGCTGGTCACCGCCGGGGCCGAGGTGCCCGCCGTGGTCGAGGCCACCGCCTACCTCGGGTACGCGCGGCGCCCCGGCGTGCTGGCGGGCGTGCCCGGCAAGCTGGTCGAGGGCGCCGGGCACGGCGGTGCGCTGCTGCGGTACCGGGTGCGGCTGCGCCCGCGCAGCGCGGTGGTCGAGGCGCACGGGACGGACCGGGTCACCGGCGTCACGGTGGCCCGGCTGGACGCCGACTGGCGTCCGGTGCCGGGCACCGGACGGCGGATCGACTGCGACGCGCTCGCCGTCGGCCACGGCCTGCTGCCGCAGATCGACCTGGCCGCCGAGCTGGGCGCGCGGACCCGCACCGGGCCGGACGGCGCGGTGGCGCTGGAGGTCGACGCCCGGCTGCGCACCAGCGTGCCCGGCCTGTGGTCGGCGGGGGAGACCAACGGCGTCGGCGGCGCGGACCTCGCGCTCGCCGAGGGTGAGCTGGCCGCGCACGCGGTGGCCGGGGAGCCGCCCGCGGCCGCGCTGCTGCGCCGCCGGGCGCGGTTGCGGGCCTTCGCGGAGCTGATGGCCGCCGCCCACCGGCCGGGCCCCGGCTGGACCGGCTGGCTGCGCCCGGACACCGACGTCTGCCGGTGCGAGGAGGTGCCGGTCGCGGCGATCCGGGAGGCCGTCGAGGAGCTGGGCGCGGGCGATCCGCGCACCGTCAAGCTGCTCACCCGGGCCGGGATGGGCTGGTGCCAGGGCCGGATGTGCGGTCCGGCCGTGGCCTGCCTGTCCGGCCCGGGTGAGCCCGGACCGGACCGGCGGCCGCTGGGCTGCCCGGTGCCGCTCTCCCAGCTGGCGGCGGGGCCCGGCCCGGAGGCGCCGTAGCGGCCCGTCGTCGGACGGCGGGCCGGGGACCTTGTCTCCGGCCCGCCCCCTCTAGTAAAATGTCACACCTCATCAAGGAGCTCATGTGTCCATCACCCAGCACGACACCGACCGTCCCTGGCGCGGCATCATGGTCGCCACCACGCTGCCGCTGCGCCCGGACCACTCCGTCGACTACGACGCCTACGCCGAGCACGTCCGCTGGCTGATCGACTCCGGCTGCGAGGGCGTCGTCCCCAACGGCTCGCTCGGCGAGTACCAGACGCTCACCGCCGAGGAGCGCGCCAAGGTCGTCGAGGTCGCCGTCGAGGCGGCCGGCGACGGCTCCCGGGTGATGCCCGGCGTGGCCGCCTACGGCAGCGCCGAGTCCCGCCGCTGGGCCGAGCAGGCCGCCGAGGCCGGCGCCGGCTCCGTCCTGCTGCTGCCGCCGAACGCCTACCGGGCCGACCACGCCTCGGTGCGCGCCCACTACGCCGAGGTCGCCAAGGCCGGGCTGCCGATCGTGGCGTACAACAACCCGATCGACACCAAGGTCGACCTCGTCCCCGCACTGCTCGCCCAGCTGCACGCCGAGGGCTCGATCGTCGCCGTCAAGGAGTTCAGCGGCGACGTCCGCCGGGCGTACGAGATCGCCGAGCTGGCCCCCGGCCTCGACCTGCTGATCGGCGCCGACGACGTGCTGCTGGAGCTGGCGCTCGCCGGCGCCGTCGGCTGGATCGCCGGCTACCCGAACGCCCTGCCGGCCGCCTCGGTGGCGCTCTACGACGCCGCCGTCTCCAAGGACCTGGAGAACGCGCTGCCGCTCTACAGGTCGCTGCACTCGCTGCTGCGCTGGGACTCCAAGACCGAGTTCGTCCAGGCCATCAAGCTCTCCATGGACATCGCCGGGCGCCCCGGCGGGCCGGTGCGCGCCCCGCGCCGGCCGCTCGACCCCGAGGTCGAGGCGGCCGTCCGCGCGGCCACCGAGAAGGCGCTGGCCGACGGGCTGGTCTGAGCCCCGTCCGACGTCCGTCCGACGTCCGACGTCCGTCCGATCCCGGGCCTCCGGGCCGGCTGCGGCGGCAGCCGGCCCGGCCCGCACCAACCATTCGAACTCGCACGGGAGTTGTGAGCCATGCGCAGCCGTCACGTGTTCCACGCCGTCGACTCGCACACCGAGGGCATGCCGACCCGGGTGATCACCGGCGGCTTCGGCGTCATCCCCGGCGCCACCATGGCCGAGCGACGGGTGCACTTCCAGCAGCACCTGGACCACTTCCGCACCCTGCTGATGTACGAGCCGCGCGGCCACGCGGCGATGAGCGGAGCCGTCCTCCAGCCGCCGACCCGGCCGGACGCCGACTTCGGCGTGCTCTACATCGAGGTCTCCGGACTGCTGCCGATGTGCGGACACGGCACCATCGGGGTCGCCACCGTCCTGGTCGAGACCGGGATGGTCCCGGTGGTCGAGCCGGTCACCACCGTGCGGCTGGACACCCCGGCCGGGCTGGTGGTCGCCGAGGTGCGGGTCGAGGACGGCGCCGCCAAGGCGGTGACCATCCGCAACGTGCCCTCGTACTCCGTCGCCCTGGACCGCAGGATCGAGGTGCCCGGCTACGGCACGGTCACCTACGACCTCGCGTACGGCGGCAACTTCTACGCCGTCCTGCCGCTCGCCGAGTTCGGGCTGCCCTTCGAGCGCGAGCGCAAGCAGGAGATCCTGGACGCCGGCCTGGCGATGATGGACGCGATCAACGCGGGCCCGGACCGGCCGGTGCACCCGGAGAACCCGTCCATCCACAGCTGCCACCACGTCCAGCTGCTCGCCCCAGACTCCACCGCCGAGCACTCCCGGCACGCGATGGCCATCCACCCCGGCTGGTTCGACCGCTCGCCCTGCGGCACCGGCACCTCGGCGCGGATGGCCCAGCTGCACGCGCGCGGCGAACTGCCGCTCGGGCGGGACTTCCGCAACGACTCCTTCATCGGGACCACCTTCACCGGGCGGCTGGTCGAGGAGACCGAGGTGGCCGGGCGCCCCGCGGTGGTGCCCACCGTCACCGGGCGGGCCTGGGTCACCGGCACCGCCCAGTACTTCCTCGACCCGAGCGACCCGTTCCCGGCGGGCTTCCTGCTCTGACCCCCTCCCCACCTGCTCCCCGTACCTCCTCCGAAGGGCTGCCGGCCGTGACCATCACCTCGTACAACCCCGCCGACCCGGACGACCTCGTGGTCGCCGTCGAGGAGCCCGGCGCCGAGGCCGTGCGGGCCGCCGTCGGGCGGGCCCGGGCGGCGCAGGGCGACTGGCTCTCCGCCGGGGCGGGCGCCCGGTCGGCGGCGCTCGGCCGGATCGCGGACGCCGTGGAGGCGCACGCCCACGAGCTGGCCGCGCTGATCGTGCGCGAGGTCGGCAAGCCGTCGGCCGAGGCGCTCGGCGAGGTCGCCCGCACCGCGGCGATCTGGCGCTACTACGCCCAGGCGCCGTACGCGCCCTCCGGCGCGGTGCACGAGACCGCCGCCGGGGCCGGCCTGCTGCTCACCCGGCGCCGCCCGTACGGGGTGGCCGGGCTGATCACGCCGTGGAACTTCCCGCTGGCGATCCCGACCTGGAAGGCCGCGCCGGCGCTGGCCGTCGGCAACGCGGTGGTGCTCAAGCCGGCGCCCGAGGCGACGGCCTGCGCGCTGCGGCTGGCCGAGCTGGCCGGGCTGCCCGAGGACGTGTTCACCGTGCTGCCCGGCGCGGCGGCGGAGGGCGCGGCGCTGGTGGAGTCCGCGGACGTGGTCTCCTTCACCGGCTCGACCGGCGTCGGCCGGGCCGTGGTGCGGGCCGCCACCGAGCGCGGGGTGCCGGTGCAGGCCGAACTCGGCGGGCTGAACGCCGCGCTGGTGCTGCCGGACGCCGACATCGCGCAGGCCGCCGGGCACATCGCCGCGGCCGTCGCCGGGTACGCCGGGCAGAAGTGCACCGCCACCAGCCGGGTGATCGCGGTCGGCGCCGCGTACGAGCCGCTGCGCGAGGCGCTGGTCAAGGCGCTGGACGCGGTCGACGACGCGGTCTGCGGGCCGGTGATCAACGCCGCCGCCCGCGAGCGGCTGACCGGCGCCGTCTCCTCGGCCGTCGAGGCCGGGGCCACCGTGCTGGCCGGCGGCCGGGTGCCCGAGCGGGCCGGCTGGTACGTCGAGCCGACCCTGCTCGCCGAGGTGCCGGCCGAACACCCGCTGGCGCGCGAGGAGTTCTTCGGCCCGATCGCGGTGCTGCACGCCGCCGCCGACCTGGACGAGGCGGTCGCGCTCGCCAACGACACCCCGCACAGCCTCTCCACCTCGGTGCACACCGGCAGCCTGGACGTGGCGCTGGCCGCCGCCGACCGGCTGGACGCGGGCATGATCCGGATCAACGCCCCGTCCAGCGGCGTCGACTTCCACCTGCCCTTCGGCGGGGCCAAGGGCGCGAGCCACGGCGACCGCGAACAGGGCCAGGCCGCCCTGGACTTCTACACCGTCAGCCGGACCGTCAGCGTGCTGCCGGGAGGTGGCGCCTGATGTTCGTCCGCACCGTCGACTACCACACGGCCGGCGAGCCGTTCCGGATCGTGCTGGACGGCGTACCGCCGATCCCGGGCGACACCGTCGCCGAGCGCCGGGCCATCGCGCTCGGCGCGGGCGGCAGCGCGACCGCGCCCCGGCCCAGCGCGCTGGACGAGGTCCGGCAGCTGCTCAGCCGGGAGCCGCGCGGCCACGTCGGGATGTACGGCGGCTTCCTGGTGCCGCCGGACGACGACGAGGCGCACCTGGGCGTGCTCTTCTGGCACAAGGACGGCTACTCCACCGCCTGCGGCCACGGCACCATCGCGCTCGGCGCCTGGGCGGTGGAGTCCGGACTCGTGGCTGCCCCCGCGGACGGCGTGGCGCGGGTGCGGATCGACGTGCCGTCCGGCCGGGTCACCGCCCTGGTGCACCGGAGCGGCGGACGGACCACCGGGGTGACCTTCCGCAACGTGCCCAGCCGGGTGACCGCGCTGAAGCTCCCGGTGGAGACCTCGCGCGGCACCGTGGAGGTCGCCGTGGCGCACTCCGGCGCCTGCTACGCCTCGGTGCCGGCCGCCGCCCTGGGGCTCGCCGTGGAACCGGCTCAGCTGCCCGAACTCACCGCCGTGGGCCGGGAGATCAGAGCGGCGCTGGCTGGGTCGGCGGCGGTCGCGCACCCGACGGACGTCCGGCTGTCGGGCGTGTACGGGGTCGTGCTGTACGACGAACTGCCCTCCGAGGACGGGGCGTTGAACCAGCGGAACGTCACCGTCTTCGCCGACGGCCAGATCGACCGCTCGCCCTGCGGCTCCGGCACCTCCGCCCGGCTCGCGGTGCTCGCCGCCGAGGGCCGGCTGGCTCCCGGCGAGCCGCTGCGCCACGAGTCGGTCATCGGGACGGTGTTCACCGGCCGCTTCCTCGCGGGCGGCGACCCGCAGGGCGCGGGCGTGGTCACCGAGGTCGGCGGGACGGCCTTCCGCACTGGCGAGCACGGCTTCGTCCTGGAGCCGGGCGACGAGCTGGGAACGGGGTTCCTGCTGTGAGCCCGTCCGCCGGGGAGCCGGCCGCCACGAGCCCGGCCGTAGGGGAGCCATCGGCTGCCACGAGCCCGCCCGCACCGCCCGGTACGGAGGTTGTGCCGCTCCAGTACACCGTGCCGGGCACCGGCGGGGTCGGGCCCGCCGGCGCGGTGGGGGCGATCGAGCGGGTGCTGCTGGACGGGTTCGACCCGGAGGCGGCACCCGCCCGATCGGCCGTCCCGGTGCCCGCCGGCGAACTGCTGATGATGCCGGCCGCCGCCGGGCCGTACGCGGGCGTGAAGATCGCCGGGGTCGCGCCGGCCAACCCGGAGCGGGGGCTGCCCCGGATCACCGGCAGCTACCTGCTGCTGGACGGGCCCACCCTGCAGCCGCTCGCCGTGCTGGACGGCGCCGCGCTCACCGCGCTGCGCACGCCCGCCGTCACCGCGGCCGCGCTGCGGCGGCTGGCGGTGCCGGAGGCCGAGCACCTGGTGCTGTTCGGCTCCGGGCCGCAGGCGTACGGGCACCTGGACGCGCTGCTCGCCGTCCGGCCGCTGCGCCGGCTCACCGTGGTGGCGCGCAACGCCGAACGGGCGGAGGCGCTGGCGGCGTACGGGCGGAAGCTCGGACTGACGGCCGAGGTCGGCGGGCCGCGGGCGGTCCGCGACGCGGACCTGGTGGTCTGCTGCACCACCGCGCGCACGCCGCTGTTCGACGGCGGACTGGTGCCCGCGCACGCGGCGGTGGCGGCGGTCGGCTCGCACGAGCCGGACGCGCGGGAGGTGGACGGGCTGCTGGTGGAGCGGGCCGAGCTGTACGTGGAGGCCCGCGCGGTCGCGGACCGGGAGGCCGGGGACCTGGTGATGGCGGGCGTGGCCGGGCGGCAGCTGTGGAACCTCGCGGAGCTGGTGCGCGGCGACGCGCTGGTGCCGGACGGGCGGCCGCGGTTCTTCAAGAGCGTCGGGATGGCCTGGGAGGACCTGGCCGTCGCGGCGGAGGTGTACCGGCGGCAGTAGCCGTTCAGTCACCCTGCAGGACGAGCCAACTGCCCGGGATGGCGGCGCAGTTGGCGAGCAGGTTGCGAAGCTCGCGGACGGCCGCCCGCTGCGCCTCGGTGGTGCAGCGGGCGATCAGGGCGGTGGCCTCCTCGAAGGCCGCGCCGGCGTCCTGCTCGTTGAACAGGGTGTCGCGGTACGGGTCGATCCGGCCCAGCCGGTGGCGGGCCGGATCGGTGTGCCGGGCCAGGGCGTCGTCGAGGGCCTCGCCCGGACTGGAGAGGTGCAGCATCCTGGGGGCGGTCCGGTGGCCGCTGTTCGGGCGGCCGTCGTACAGCGCGATATCGATCGACAAGTCCGTTACTCCTGGCCGAGGTCGGGAGTTGTGAAGCCGGAGCCGGCGCAGCGGGAAGGGATCCCCCGCTGCGCCGGCTCCTCACGTTCTCCGACGGTGATGGCGGTGGTGGCGGCGCCGGCGGCGGCGGTTCGGCGTCGGGGTGTCAGGGCCGGCCGTCGAGGTAGGAGCCGAGCAGCCGTGCCAGGTGCTTGCCGGCGACCAGCAGCGGCTCCTCGCTGCGGGCGACCTGGGCGGCGAGCTCGGCGCCCTCCAGGGCGCTGATCACGGTGCCGGCCAGCTCGCGGGCGTCCTCCTCGCCGATGCCCGCGGCGCTCAGCCGTTCCGCCACGACAGCCTGCCAGTTGGCGAAGGCCTCGGTCACCGCCTCCTCGATCACCGGCACCCGGCCGACCGTCTCCAGCGCGGTGCTGGTGATCGGGCAGCCGTCCTGCCAGTCGGACGCGCGCAGTTCCCCGGCGAGCAGCCGGGTGCAGGCGGTCATCGCCTCGCCCAGGTCCGGTGAGGAGTCGAACCCGGCGCGCAGCAGGACGGCGAACTCCTCGTCTCCGTGCCGGATCGCCTCGGCGGCCAGCTCCTGCTTGCCGCCCGGGAAGAAGTGGTAGACCGAGCCGAGGGTGGCCTCGGCCTCGCGGGAGATCTGCTTGATCCCGGTGCCCTCGTACCCCTGGCGCTGCAGCAGCCGGGAGGTGGCCCGGACGATCCGCTCGCGGGTGCCGGGTTTCGCCTCGGCCTGCGCGGTCGTCCTCGCGGGTGCCTTCGCGACGGCCGTCGTGGCTGTCTTCGCGGCTGTCTTCGCGGCGACTCTCTCGGGCGTCTTCACGTCGCGATCCTAGCCGAGATTCTGAGTAGAGCGTTCGTTCCACTCCTGTGCTAGCGTCGGGCTCCGGCGCTCTGAATAGAGCGTTCGTTCCAGAGGAGGGGAAGACGCATGTCCGTGGAGCAGCAGTCGAAGCGATCCGTGACGGTGATCGGGCTCGGCCCGATGGGGCACGCCATGGCCGGGGCGTTCCTGGACGCCGGGTACGCCGTCACGGTGTGGAACCGCACGGCCGGGCGGGCCGACGAGCTCGTCGCCCGGGGTGCGCGGGAGGCGTCCGGCGCGCAGGCGGCGGTGGCCGCCAACGAGCTGGTGGTGCTCAGCCTCACCGACTACGACGCGGTGTTCAAGGTGCTGGAGTCGGTCGAGCCGGCGCTCGGCGGGAAGGTGATCACCAACCTCAGTTCGGACACCCCCGGGCGGGCCCGGGAGGCCGCCCGCTGGCTGGCCGAGCGCGGTGCCGGACACCTGACCGGCGGGGTGCAGGTGCCGCCGTCGGGCATCGGCAGCCCCGAGTCGTCCACCTTCTACAGCGGCCCGGTCGAGCTGTTCCAGCGGCACCGGGCCGCGCTGGAGGTGCTCACCGGGGCCGACTACCGGGGCGACGACCCCGGGCTGGCGCAGCTGTACTACCAGATCCAGATGGACCTGTTCTGGTCCTCGATGGTCGGCTACCTGCACGCCATGTCGATCGCCGAGGCCAACGGCATCCCGGCCGAGGAGTTCCTGCCGTACGCCCTGCCCACCGCCTCGCTGGTGCCGCGGCTGATGGAGTTCTACGCGCCGCGGATCACCGCCGGGGACCACCGCGGGGACGTCGACCGGCTGGCCATGGCGCTGGCGAGCATCGAGCACGTCCAGCACACCGCGGAGGCCTCCGGGGTGGACGGCGCGCTGCCGGCCGTCCTGGCGGAGGCGGTCCGGCGGGGCGTGGCGGCCGGCGACGGTGCGGCCAGCCTGACCTCGCTGGTGGGCCGGTTCCGCCGGGCGTAGCCCTCCGTGCGGACCCGAAGGTCGTGTGCCGTCGGCCGTTGTCACGGCCGACGGCCACTGCCACCATGGCTTTCGGTGTCACGAGAGCCTGCCGTGGCGGGTGTTCGAATCATGGGAGGTTGCGTACGCAACGTAACGTGACATTGTACGCTGGTGTTCTGCACCCACCCGGAGGAACACCATGGCCGACCTCAAATCCCGCACCCTGATCTCCGTACAGGAGCGGCTTCGCGACCAGGTCGCCCACGCGCTCCGGGCGGCCCTGATCTCCGGCGAACTGCGCCCCGGCGTCGTCTACTCCGCACCCGCGCTCGCCGCCGACTTCGGCGTCTCCGCGACCCCGGTCCGCGAGGCCATGCTCGACCTCGCCCGCGAGGGCCTGGTCGAGGCCGTCCGCAACAAGGGGTTCCGGGTCACCGAACTCACCGACCGCGACCTCGACGACTACACCGAGATCCGCGCCCTGATCGAGGTCCCGACCGTCGGCCGGGTCGCGCGCACCGCCACCAAGGAGCAGCTGGAGCGGCTGCGCCCGCAGGCCGAGGCGATCGTCGCGGCGGCCCGCAAGCACGACCTGATCGGCTACCTGGAGGCCGACCGCCAGTTCCACCTGGACCTGCTGGGGCTGGCCGGCAACGCCCGGCTGGTCGAGGTGGTCGGCGACCTGCGCAAGCGCTCCCGGCTCTACGGCCTCAACCGGCTCGACGAGCGCGGCGAGCTGGTCTCCTCGGCGGAGGAGCACCTGGAGCTGCTCGACCTGCTCCTGGCCGGCGACGCGGCCGGGGCCGAGGCCTGCATGACCCGCCACCTCAGCCACGTCCGCTCCCTGTGGGCCGGCGAGGACAAGCCCGCCGAGCAGGAGCCCTCGGCCCTGCGCCTGCGGTCCCGGTAGTGGCTTGCCAGAGCCAAACCACTCGTTCGAGTGAGGATTGACGATCGGGCGCCGGGAAGCATGCCGGTTCTAGGATGACGCTCTCGACATCGGCAGCCAGGAGGAATCCATGTCTGCCGCAGCAGTGGAAGAGCCTTTCGAGCATGCCGCGCTGGAAGAAGAACCTGTACGGCAGCCAACGCTGCTCGAAGCCGCAGAGCTGATCTCCGAGCAGCTCCCCGGTTTCCGGGTCGAGATCGTCGGGAGCCAGATCACCGCGACGCCGCCGCCGCAGAACCTGAAGCACGGTCGATCGATCAAGAGGTTTGACCGTCTGTTCGAGGCGGCGGGTCTGGATGGCGGTGAAACCGAGGTATTCCAGAACATCGGTATTCGGCTGCCGACCGGGCCGTTCGACTTCGTAGTGCCGGACCTGGTGGTCATCGACGCGGACAGCGACGACCGGACTCTTGAGAACGGTTGCTATGACCCGGCGATCTTCCGTCTCGTCCTGGAAGTGACGTCGTCGAATCACTCGACTGATCTGAGGATCAAGCCGACGCTGTATGCCCAGGCCGGGGTGCCCGTCTACGTGATCGTGGATCGGGCGAACCAGCGGGTCATGGTGCTTACCGACCCGCAGGAGGGCGAGTACCGCGTGCACGCCGTCCACCACCCCGGGCAGTCGTTCACCCTGCCGGAGTCGATCGGAGCGTCGGTGACGCTCTCGGTGGACGACGTGCTGACGGCCAAGAAGTAGCTCAGACCGCCGCCGCCGGGAGCGTGAGCCTCCCGTCGTGGACCTCGGCGACCTGGTCGACGGCCGTCAGGTGGGTGCGGTCGTGGGTGACCAGCACGGTGGCGGTGGCCCGGCGGTGGGTGAGGTCGGTGATCAGGTCGAGGACGGCGGCGCCGCGTTCGTGGTCGAGGGCGCTGGTGGGTTCGTCGACCAGCAGGACGGTGGGGTCGTTCATCAGGGCGCGGGCGATGTTGACCCGCTGGCGCTGGCCGCCGGAGAGCTGGTGCGGGCGGCGGCCGGCCTGGTCGCGCAGGCCGACGGCGTCCAGCAGTTCCAGGGCGCGGGGGAGCGCACCGCGCGGGGCCCGGCCGTCGAGGTGGGCCATCACCTGCAGCTGCTCCACGGCGGTGAGCGAGGGCAGCAGGTTGGGCTGCTGGAAGACGATGCCGATCCTGGTGCGGCGCAGCGCGGTGAGCTCCGCCCGGTCGAGGCCCGTGGTGTCAGTGCCGTCGATGACGACCTGCCCGGAGTCCGGGGCGATCAGGGTGGCGGCCACCGCCAGCAGGCTGGACTTGCCGGAGCCGGAGGGGCCGACGACGGCGGTGAGCGTGCCCTTGGGGACGGTCAGCGAGACCTCGTCCAGTGCGGTGAGCCGGCCGTCGCCGTCCGGGTAGGTCAGCGTGATGCGGTCGAGGATCAGAGTCATCGGGCACTCCCCAGGGCGGTCAGCGGGTCGACGGAGGTGATCCGGCGGATGGACAGGGCCGCGCCGATCGCGCCGAGGGCGATCATGACGGCTGCGGGCAGCAGGAGGGTCGGGGCGTCGAGCACGAAGGGGACGGCGGAGCCGATCAGCGAGCCCGCGCCGAGGGCGATCGCGGTGCCCACGACCGTGCCGCCGACCAGCAGCAGGACGGCCTGGCCGAGGGCGTCGCGCAGCAGGTAGCGGGTGGAGGCGCCGAGGGCCTTGAGGACGGCGACGTCGCCGCTGCGCTGGATCGTCCACACGGTGAAGAACGCGCCGATCACCAGGGCCGAGATGGCGAACAGGAAGCCGCGCATCAGCTGGAGGGAGCCGTTCTCCGAGGTGTAGGAGCCGATCGCGGTGAGGGCGTCGTCGCGGGTGCGGGTCTCGGTGCCGTGGCGGGCGTCGGCGCCGGCCAGGTCGGCGCCGCCGGCCGTGCGGAGGGCGATGACGGTGGCGTGGCCGGCGCCGCCGGGGGCGGCCTGCTGCCAGTCGGCGAGGCTGGTCCAGATCACCGGGGTGTGGCTGTACGCGGCGTCGCCCTCGACGGCGGCGACCCGCAGCTGGTGCCCGGCCAGGGTGAGGTCGGCGCCCGGGGCGAGGCCGCCCAGGTTCTCGGCGGCGGTCCTGGACAGCACGGCCTGGCCGGGGGCGATCCGGGCGCCCTGCGGGGCGAGCCCGGAGCCCTCCGGGACGCCGAAGGCGGAGAGCGCGGCGGTGCGCCGGCCGGCGGCGGCCTTGGTGGTGGTGATGCCGAGCGGCTCGGCGGAGGTGACGCCGGGCTCGCGGGCCCAGGCCTGCCACAGCTCGGGGGTGACCTGGGAGTCGGTGAAGGAGAGCTTCTGGCCGTCGGCGGGTTTCCCGAAGACCAGGTGGTCGGCGGGCAGGCCGGTGATCGCGGAGATGTTCTGCCGGCCGAGTCCGGCGGTCAGCCCGGACAGCAGGCCGACCAGGACGGTGATCAGCACGATGACGGTTCCCATCAGGGCGAACCGCCCCTTGGCGAACCTCAGGTCCCTCCAGGCGACGAACAAGGTGAGCCTTCCTCTGCACAGGTGTTCTCGACGCTTCCACCGTCCTGGACCAGGGGGCCCTGAGGCATCGCGCCGGGGATTGCATCCTGGGCATCAAAGGGCAGAAGCGGAGTTCAACCTTTTGATTGATGCCGGGTTCCGAGTGCGGAACCTAGGCTGGACGGATGGCGACCGAACGATCCAGGACCACCCCCGTCGCCCGCGTCCTCCAGGTCTGCCTGCACCTGCTCGTGGCGGGCCTGCTGGCGCTCGCCGTCGCCCGGGCCGTCCTGGTCGACCGGGGCGGCGATCCGGCCGCCGTCGCCGCCGCGGCCACCGCGATGGCCGCCGTCTACACCGTCGGACCGCAGCTGGCCGCCGTGCGCCGCTCGCGCCGGGCGGCCGCGCTCTGGCTGGCGCTGCTCGGCGTCACCTGGGCGGGCGTGCTGATCGCCACCCAGGACGGGGTCTGGCTGGCGTTCCCGCTGTACTTCCTGGAGCTGCACCTGCTGGGGCGGCGCGGCGGGCTGGTCGCCGTCGGGCTGACCGCCGCCGCGGCGATCGCCGCGTGGTCCTGGCACCAGCAGAGCTTCGGCTTCGCCGCCTCGATCGGGCCCGCGCTCGGCGCGGCCGTCGCCACCGCCACCGTGCTCGGCTACCAGGCGCTGTACCGGGAGAGCGAGGAGCGCCGCCGGCTGATCGACGAGCTGACCGCCGCCCGCGCGGACCTCGCCGCCGCGCACCACGCGGCCGGCGTGCTGGCCGAGCGCGAGCGGCTCGCCCGGGAGATCCACGACACCCTCGCACAGGGCCTCAGCTCCATCCAGCTGCTGCTGCGGGCGGCCCAACGGGCCCTGCCGGAGCGCACCGAGACCGCCGCCGGGTACGTCGAGCAGGCGCGGCAGGCCGCCCAGGACAACCTGGACGAGGCGCGGCGGTTCGTCCGGGCGCTCACCCCGCCCGCGCTGGACGGCGACCCGCTGCCGGTCGCGCTGGAGCGGCTCTGCGCCACCACGACGGCGCACGGCGCGCTGCCCGTCCACCTGCACGTCTCCGGCGACCCGGTCCGGCTGCCGGCCGCGCAGGAGGTCGCGCTGCTGCGGATCGCGCAGTCGGCGCTCGGCAACACCGTCCGGCACGCGGGGGCCTCGCGGGCCGAGGTGACACTCAGCTACATGGAGGGTGAGGTGGCACTGGACGTGTACGACGACGGGGCCGGGTTCGACCCGGCGGCGGCCGCCGGCCGCGCCGGCGGGGACGGCGGGTTCGGACTGCCGTCGATGCGGGCCCGGGCACGGGCGCTCGGCGGCGGTTTCACGGTGGAGTCGGCGCCCGGGCAGGGGACGACGGTGGCGGTGCAGCTGCCGGTCGCCCCGGAGGCCGGCCCGTGATCCGGCTGCTCATCGCGGACGACCACCCGGTGGTGCGGGCCGGGCTGCGGGCGGTGCTGGAGTGCGAGCCGGACTTCGCCATCGTGGCGGAGGCGGCCACCGCCGAGCGGGCCGTCGAGCTGGCCGCCGAGGCGGGCGTCGACGTGGTGCTGATGGACCTCCAGTTCGGGCCGGGGTCGGCGATGAACGGCGCGCAGGCCACCGCGGCGATCACCGCCCGGGCGGGCGCGCCGCGGGTGCTGGTGGTCACCACGTACGACACCGACGCGGACACCCTGCCGGCCCTGGAGGCGGGCGCCACCGGCTACCTGCTGAAGGACGCGCCGCCGGAGGAGCTGGCCCAGGCGGTACGGGCGGCCGCGGCCGGGCGCAGCGCGCTGGCGCCCAGCGTGGCGGACCGGCTGCTGGAGCGGATGCGGACGCCGGCGGCGGCGCTCAGCGCCCGGGAGACCGAGGTGCTGGGGCTGGTCGCGGACGGGCTGACCAACCAGCAGGTCAGCCAGCGGCTGCACCTGAGCCAGGCCACGGTGAAGTCCCACCTGGTGCACATCTACACCAAGTTGGGGGTGGACTCGCGCACGGCGGCGGTGCGCGAGGCGCGGCGGCGGGGGCTGATCCGGCGAGCGTAGGGTGGGCAGCGGGCCGTACCCGCGGCAGCGGTCCGTACCCGCAGCAGTGTTCCGTGCCCGCGGCCGTGTGAGGAGCGCCCGATGACCGTCCGGCTCGACCGGCTCGCCGTACCCGTGATCGCCGCCCCGATGGCGGGCGGCCCCTCGACGCCCGAGCTGGCGGCGGCGGTGAACCGGGCCGGTGGGCTGGGGTTCCTGGCGGCCGGGATGAGGACCGCCGCCGGGATGGCCGAGCAGATCGCCGCGGTACGGAGGTCGACCGACCGGCCGTACGGGGTGAACCTCTTCGTGCCGGGCCCGCCCGGGGACGCGGCGGCCGTCGCGGCGTACCGGGAGCGGCTGCGGCCCGAGGCCGAGCAGCGGGGCGTGACGCTGCCGGAGGAGATCGGGCCGGACCGGGACGACTGGGACGCCAAGCTCGCCGCGCTGCTCGCGGACCCGGTGCCGGTGGTCTCGTACACCTTCGGGCTGCCGACCGCCGAGGAGGCGGCGGCGGTGCGGGCGGCCGGCACCACCCAGGTCGGCACCGTCACCACGCCGGAGGAGGCGCGGGCGGCGGAGGCCGTCGGGATGGACGCGCTCTGCGTGCAGGGCCCGGAGGCGGGCGGCCACCGGGGCACCCACCGGGTGGCGGACCGGCCGGGTGAGCTGCCGCTGCTCGAACTGCTGGCCGCCGTACGGGAGGTGACGGCGCTGCCGCTGGTCGCCGCGGGCGGGCTCGGCGACGGCGCGGCCGTCGCGGCGGCACTGCGGGCGGGGGCGGTGGCGGTGCAGCTGGGCACGGCGCTGCTGCGGTCGGACGAGTCCGGCGCCTCGGCCGCCCACCGGGCGGCGCTCGTCGAGCTCCCGGAGACGGCCGTCACCCGCGCATTCACCGGTCGGCCGGCCCGCGGCCTGCGCAACGCCTTCATCGACCGCCACGGCCCGTACGCCCCGCCCGCCTACCCCGAGGTCCACCACCTCACCACCCCCCTGCGCACCGCCGCCGCCCGCCGCGGCGACACGGCCGCCATGCACCTGTGGGCCGGCACCGCCCACAAGCTCGCCCGCACGGGCCCGGCGGAGGCCGTCGTCACCGACCTCTGGCACGCGGCGCGGGGGTAGCGCGCCGGGGGCGCGCCGGGTGGTGGGTGTTGTCCCTCGCAGGAGTGGATTGAGCGGGGAAGCGCGCGGTAACGTATAAGGGATAACTTAATTTGGCGCCATGTGGGAGATCACACTCGTTGGTCCGGTGAACGACTGGTTCCTGGACATCGCTGCCAAGGACCCGGACACGGCCGACCAGATCGCCGATGCGATCGAGCTGCTCGCCAGAAGGGGGCCGCTACTCGGGCGCCCGATGGTGGACCGGATTCATGGAAGCAGGTTGCACAACCTGAAAGAACTTCGGCCCGGTTCGACTGGGCGCTCCGAGGTTCGAATGCTCTTCGTTTTCGATGCCGAGCGGGAGGCGATCTTCCTGGTCGCCGGTGACAAGAACGGGGAGTTGTCCCGGTGGTACGACACCAACATCCCGCTGGCGGAAGCTCGCTATGAGCAGTACGTCGATGAGAGCGACGAGGGAGCGTGAGCATGAAGGGCCGTAGTTGGACCGAGGTGTGGGCTGAGGCGCAGCGGATCAATCCCTGGTTGGCCTCGCCGGAGGCGGAGGCCGACCGGGCTCGGATCCGGAAGGAAAGCCTGGCTCGGATCCGCGGCTACGAGCTGGCCGAGATGCGGAAGACGGCAGGGCTGACCCAGAAGGAGGTCGCCGCGCTGATGGGCGTGAGCCAGGCGCGGGTGTCGCAGATCGAGCACGGGCAGGTGGACAGCCTGGACAACCTGCGGGCGTACTCCGCGGCGATCGGCGGCGAGGTCGAGGTGACGGTCCGGCGGGGCGAGCGGACGATCAAGGTGGCCTGATCGTCCGCTCGCTGCCTCAGCTCAGCAGGTCGGCCATCCAGGACTCGACGGCCGCGGCCTCGCGGGGAAGGGCGCCGGACATCAGGTGGGCGCCGTCGGGGGTGATGACGAGGTCGTCCTCGATGCGGATGCCGAGGCCGCGGAGTTCGGCGGGGAGGGTCTCGTCGTCGGGCTGGAGGTAGAGGCCGGGTTCGACGGTGAGGACCATGCCCTCCTCCAGGGTGCCGTCGAGGTAGCGGTCGGCGCGGGCCTTGGCGCAGTCGTGGTAGTCGAGGCCGAGCATGTGGCCGCTGCCGCAGAGGGTGTAGCGGCGGTGGAGGCCGTTGTCCTCGGCGAGGGCCTCCTCGGCGGAGACGGGCAGGACGCCCCAGTCGGCGAGGCCCTCGGCGATGACCCGCATGGCGGCGCGGTGGAAGTCGCGGAAGCGGGCCCCGGGGCGCAGGGCGGCGATGCCGGCGCTCTGGGCGGCGAGGACGAGGTCGTAGGCCTGGCGCTGGACCGGGCTGAAGGTGCCGCTGAGCGGGAGGGTGCGGGTGATGTCGGCGGCGTAGAGGGTGTCGGTCTCGACGCCGGCGTCCAGCAGCAGCAGGGAGCCGGGGTCCAGGGCGCCGTCGTTGCGGATCCAGTGCAGCACGCAGGCGTGGGCGCCGGAGGCGGCGATGGTGGTGTAGCTGGTGCCGTTGCCCTCGGCGCGGGCGCGCAGGTCGAAGACGCCCTCGATCCAGCGTTCGCCGCGGTGGTGGCGCAGCGCGGTGGGCAGGGCGCGGACGACGTCCTCGAAGCCGGTGACGGTGTGGTCGACGGCCAGTTGCAGCTGTCCGACCTCCCACTGGTCCTTGACCAGGCGCAACTCGGATAGCACGGCCGCCAGTTCGCCGTCCCGGTGGTCCCCGGCGGGCCGCCCGGTGGCCTCGTCGACCAGCGGGTCGGTGCCGGCCAGCACCCGGGTGGGCGGCTGCGGGCCGGTGAGCAGCTTGCCGAGGTCGTCGAGGTGTTCGGTGCGCACCCCGGTGAGCCGGGCGGCCTCGGCGAGGTCGGGCCGGGCGCCGACCCAGAACTCGCCGTAGCGGCGGTCGCGGTAGAACTCGCCGCCGTCGCGCGGGGAGCGCGGGCGCAGGTAGAGGACCGGCTCGTGGCCGTCCGGCCCGGCCGGTTCGAGGACCAGGAGGTGGTCGGCCTGGTCCTCGCCGGTGAGGCCGGTGAGCCAGACGTACGCGCTGTGCGGGCGGAAGCGGTGGTCGAGGTCGTTGCAGCGGACCTTGAGGCGCCCGGCGGGGACGACCAGCCGCTCGCCGGGGAAGGCGGCGGAGAGCCGGGCGCGGCGGCCGGGGAAGCGGTCGTGGCCGGGTACGCGCCGGTCCGCGGGCAGGGGGGTGGCGGCCCACTGGGTGGCCATGTAGGAGGCGAGGGCGGCGGAGACCGGGAGGTCGTGGCTCCCGGTGTTGAGGCCGGTCGGGGGCAGGGTCACCGGTGAACTCCTAGGCGGGGCTGGGAAGATGCGGGGCACGGACACAGCTCGGTAACGGGTGGCGTCACCTCTTGTGCAGTGCAATTTCACATTACTATGTTACGGGTCACACAGCGCAGCGGCCAGGTCGGACGATCAGGCCCCCCACAGCGGAGTTGCACATGACCAGGCGCACCCACGCCGCCCTCGCGGCGGCCCTCGCGGCGACAATCACTCTCGGCCTCGGGGCCTGCTCGAACGACAAGAGCGACAGCGGCAGCGGCGCCGCCCCGTCCGACAGCAGGGGCCCGGGCGCGGCGGCCGGCTCGGTCGTCGGCGGCACCCCGGCCAAGGGCGGCACCCTCACCGTCCTGACCAACCAGGACTTCGCGCACCTCGACCCGGCCCGCAACTGGGTGGTGCCGCACATGGACTTCGGCACCCGGCTGATCTACCGGACCCTGACCACCTTCAAGTCCGAGCCGGGGGCGGCCGGCAGCGAGATCGTCCCGGACCTCGCCACCGACCTGGGCAAGTCCTCCGAGGGCGGCAAGGTGTGGACCTTCACCCTCAAGGAAGGCCTGAAGTACGAGGACGGCACGCCGATCCGGTCCGCCG
The DNA here is from genome assembly GCF_044756065.1 of Kitasatospora sp. NPDC092039. NCBI lineage: Bacteria > Bacillati > Actinomycetota > Actinomycetes > Kitasatosporales > Streptomycetaceae > Kitasatospora > Kitasatospora sp. NPDC092039. The sequence continues at coordinate 69,581 of NZ_JBIVSD010000002.1, forward strand.
ACATCAAGTACAACGTCGAGCGATCCTTCTCCCCGGACCTCACCGGCGGCCCCGACTACGCGATCCAGTACATGGAGGGCGGCGAGAACTACAAGGGCCCGCTGAACGGCGAGCACCTGGCGAGCATCGAGACCCCGGACGACCGCACGATCGTCTTCCACCTGAAGCGCCCGGTCGCCGAGTTCTCGGACACCGTCACCCTGCCGACCTTCTCCCCGGTGCCGCAGTCCCAGGAGAGGGGCACCCAGTACGACGCCCGGCCGTTCTCCTCCGGCCCGTACAAGATCGAGAGCTACGACCGCGGCAAGCAGCTGGTGCTGGTCCGCAACACCAACTGGGACCAGTCCACCGACACGGTCCGCAAGGCCTACCCGGACCGGGTCGTGGTCACCCAGGGCATCAAGGGCGGCCAGGCCGACGACCGGATCATCGCCAGCGACGGCGCCGACGCCAACGCCATCAACATGCCCTGGATGCAGCACGAGACCGTCGCCAAGGTGCTGCCCAAGGCGGACGTCAGGTCCCGCATGGTCGCCGAGCAGACCGGCTGCACCGACATGCTCTACCTGAACACCGCCAAGGCCCCCTTCGACGACCCGAAGGTGCGCGAGGCCATGATGTGGGCGGTCGACCGCGAGGCCCAGGTGACCGCCTTCGGCGGGCCCGCGGTGACCGACGCGGCGACCTCCTTCCTGCCGCCGTCGCTGACCGGCGGCGCCAAGTCCGACCCGCTGAAGATCCCGGTGGCCGGGGACCCGGAGAAGGCCAAGGCGCTGCTCAAGGACGCGGGCAGGACCGACCTCAAGGTCTCGCTCACCGTCTCGACCGGCGACAAGACCCGCGCCGAGGCGATCCAGCAGTCGCTGTCCAAGGCCGGCGTCCAGGTCACCGTGAACACCGTCGACGCGTCCGCCTTCGCCGACACCGTCGGCGACATCAAGAACGCCCCCGAGCTGACCCTCAGCGGCTGGTGCCCCGACTACCCCTCCGGCGCGACCTTCCTGCCGTTCCTCTTCGACGGCCGCACCATCAAGGAGAAGGGCAACCAGGGCAACTACAGCCAGTTCAAGGACCAGGCCACGATGGACCGGATGGACCAGATCGCGGCCATGACGGACGTCGCCGAGGCCAACAAGGCCTGGAAGCAGCTGGACGAGGAGCTGATGAGGAAGGCCCCGGCCGTTCCGCTGCTCTGGCAGCGCCGCCCGCTGCTGGTCGGCACCAACGTGGCCGGCGCGTTCGGCAACTCGGGCTACGCCGGCATGATCGACCTGGCCACGGTCGGCCTCAAGGACCCCGCCAAGGGCAAGTGAGGGACCGGCAGCGATGAGCAACACCACCACACCTTCGGGAGCCGAAGGACGCGCCGGTGCCGAGCGTGACGAGCGACGGGCGAGCGCGGAGGGTGCCGGAGCGGGGAGCGTCGGCACCGGACCAGGAACGGCCGGAGCCGGGCGGGGAACGGCCGAGCCCGTCGCCGCGGCCGGGTCCGTCGCCGTGCCCGAGCCCGTCGCCGTGACCGGGTCCGTCGCCGTGCCCGAGCCCGTCGCCGTGACCGGGTCCGTCGCCGTGCCCGAGCCCGTCGCCGCGGCCGGGTCCGTCGCCGTGCCCGAGCCCGTCGCCGTGACCGGGTCCGTCGCCGTGCCCGAGCCCGTCGCCGTGACCGGGTCCGTCGCCGTGCCCGAGCCCGTCGCCGCGGCCGGGTCCGTCGCCGTGCCCGAGCCCGTCGCCGTGACCGGGTCCACGGCGCCGGGCGCCGGGAGGAGTTCCGGGCGCGGGCCCTGGCGGCTGGTCTGGGACCAGCTGTGGGCCAAGGGCCCGGCCCGGTTCGGACTGGTCACCGTCGGCGTGCTGCTGCTGGCAGCCGCGCTGGCCGGCCCGCTCAGCTCGCTCGGCGGCTGGACCCCCGAGGAGTTCGACAAGCGCGCCGTCGACCCGTACCTGGGCGGCCTGCCCCGGGGCGACTTCGGCGGCATCAGCGCCCGGCACTGGCTGGGCGTCGAGCCCATCACCGGCCGCGACCTGTTCGCCCGGGTGCTGCACGGCGGGCAGGTCTCCCTGCTGATCGCGTTCACCGCGACCGCCGTCGTCGTGGTCGTCGGGACCCTGGCCGGCATCGCGGCGGGCTACTTCGGCGGGCGCACCGACACCGTGCTGTCCCGGCTGATGGACCTCACGATGTCCTTCCCCTCGCTGATCTTCATGATCGCGATGATGTCGGTGGCCAAGGACGTCAACCGGATCCTGCTGATCACCCTGGTGATCGGGCTCTTCACCTGGCCCGGCATCGCCCGGGTGGTGCGCGGCCAGACCCTCTCGCTCAAGCACCGCGAGTACGTCGAGGCCGCCAAGGTCGGCGGGGCGCGCTCCTGGCGGATCCTCACCCGCGAGATCCTGCCGAACGTCTCCGGCCCGATCATCGCCTACACCACCCTGCTCATCCCCGGGATGATCGCCACCGAGGCCGCGCTCAGCTACCTCGGCGTGGGCGTCCGCCCGCCGACCGCGTCCTGGGGCCAGATGATCGCCGAGAGCATCGTGCACTACGAGACCGACCCGACCTACTTCCTGATCCCGACCGCCTTCCTGTTCGTCGCCGTGCTCGCCTTCACCCTGCTCGGAGACGCGCTGCGCGACATCCTCGACCCCCGGGGAGGCCGGTCGTGATCCTCTACCTCGGCCGCCGGCTGCTCGGCGTGGCGGGCATCCTGCTCGCCATCTGCGCCATCACCTTCACCATCTTCTACCTGCTGCCCAACGACCCGGCCGCGGCCGCCTGCGGCAAGACCTGCAGCCCCGAGCGGCTCGCCGACGTCAAGGCGGCGATGGGCCTGGACAAGCCGCTCTGGGAGCAGTTCCTCGCCTACCTGGGCGGCATCTTCGCCGGCCGCGATTACGGCTCCGGCCCCAGCGCGGTGCACTGCGGCTTCCCCTGCCTCGGCTACTCCTACGAGTACGGGCTGCCGGTGTGGGATCTGCTGACCGACCGTCTGCCGGTCTCCGTCTCGCTGGCGCTCGGCGCGGCCGTGCTCTGGCTGGTCCTCGGCCTCGGCGCGGGCGTCACCTCGGCGCTGCGCAAGGGCCGGCCGCTCGACAGGGCGCTGATGGTGCTGTCCGTCGGCACCGCCTCGCTGCCGGTCTACTTCACCTCGATCATGCTGATCTGGGGCGTCGTCAGGACGGCCGGCGTGCTGCCCTACCCCGCGTACCACGAGTTCACCGAGAACCCCCTGCAGTGGGGCTCCAACCTGCTGCTGCCGTGGATCGCGCTGGCCCTGCTGTACGCGGCGATGTACGCCCGGCAGAGCCGCAACTCGATGATCGAGGCGATGGCCGAACCGTACATCCGCACCGCCCGGGCCAAGGGCCTGCCACCGCGGACGGTCACCGTCAAGCACGGGCTGCGCTCCGGGATGACGCCGATCCTGACCATCTTCGGGATGGACCTCGGCGGCCTGCTGGCCGGCGCGGTCATCACCGAGTCGATCTTCGGCCTGCCCGGCGTCGGCCGGCTGTTCTACGACGGCCTGGCCCGGTCGGACCAGCCGGTCATCCTCGGGGTCACCCTGCTCGCGGCCTTCTTCATCGTCGCGGCGAACCTGCTGGTCGACCTGCTCTACGCGTTCGTCGACCCGAGAGTGAGGTACTGATGACCGAGTTGTTGGAGGTCGAGGACCTCAAGGTCGCCTTCGACACCCCGCGCGGCAGCGTCCGGGCGGTGGACGGGATCTCCTTCACCGTCCGGGCCGGGCGCACCCTCGGCCTGGTGGGCGAGTCGGGCAGCGGGAAGTCCGTCACCTCGCTCGCCGTCATGGGCCTGCACCGCGGCGCCACCGTCACCGGCTCGATCCGGCTGAACGGGCAGGAGCTGGGCGGCCTGGGGGAGCGGGAGCTCGGCACCGTCCGGGGCCGCCGGATCGCGATGATCTTCCAGGACCCGCTGTCCAGCCTGCACCCCTTCTACACGGTCGGGGAGCAGATCGCCGAGCACTACCGGGTGCACTTCAAGGCCGGCCGCAAGGCCGGCCGGGCCCGGGCGGTGGAGATGCTGGCCGAGGTCGGCATCCCGGAGCCGGCCCGCCGGGTCGACGAGTACCCGCACCAGTTCTCCGGCGGCATGCGCCAGCGCGTCATGATCGCCATGGCGCTCGCCTGCGAGCCCGAGCTGCTGATCGCCGACGAGCCCACCACGGCGCTCGACGTCACCGTCCAGGCGCAGATCCTCGACCTGATCGCCCGGATCCAGCAGGAGCGCGGCCTCGGCGTCGTGATGATCACCCACGACCTCGGCGTGGTCGCCCGGGTCGCCCACGAGGTGCTGGTCATGTACGGCGGCCGGGCCGCCGAACAGGCCCCGGTGGACCGGCTGTTCGCCCGGCCGGCGCACCCGTACACGCGCGGCCTGCTGGACTCGCTGCCGCGCCTGGACGACACCGACGACGCCCCGCTGCGGGCCATCCCCGGCAGCCCGCCGTCGCTGATCGCCCCCGTCCCCGGCTGCTCCTTCGCCCCGCGCTGCGCCCGCACCACCGCCGCGTCCGCCGAGGAGCACGCCCGCTGCCTGGCCGAGCGCCCCCCGCTCGACCTGCTCGCCCCCGGCCACCAGGCCGCCTGCCACCTGCCGCTGGTGCCGGAAGGGGTGCTGTGATGACCACGCCGTCGACGAAGGGCGCGGCCGAACCGCTGCTGTCCGTACGGGACCTGGTGAAGACCTTCCCCGGCCGGCGCGGCCGCACCGGCCGGCCCGGAGCGCCGGTCCGGGCGGTGGACGGGGTGAGCTTCGACGTCGGGGCGGGGGAGACGCTCGGCCTGGTCGGCGAGTCCGGCTGCGGCAAGTCCACCACCGGCCGGATGATCGTCCGGCTGCTCGACCCGACCTCGGGCACCGTCACCTTCGACGGCACCGAGATCGGCGGGCTCTCCCAGGCCAGGCTGCGGCCGCACCGGCGCGACCTCCAGATGGTCTTCCAGGACCCGTACTCCTCGCTCAACCCCCGGCAGACGGTGGCCCGGATCATCTCCGAGCCGCTGCTCGTCCAGGGCGAGAGCGCGACGGCGGCGCGCAAGCGGGCCGCCGAGCTGATGGAGCTGGTCGGGCTGATCCCCGAGCACCTGGACCGCTACCCGCACGAGTTCTCCGGCGGCCAGGCCCAGCGCATCGGCATCGCCCGCTCGCTGGCCACCTCGCCGCGGCTGGTGGTCGCCGACGAGCCGGTCTCCGCGCTGGACGTCTCCATCCAGGCCCAGGTGGTCAACCTGATGGAGCGGCTCCAGCAGGAACTGGGACTGGCGTACGTGTTCATCGCGCACGACCTCTCGGTGGTCAAGCGGGTGTGCGATCGGGTCGCGGTGATGTACCTGGGCCGGATCGTGGAGATCGGCGACAAGGCCGAGGTGTACGGCAGCCCCGCGCACCCGTACACCAGGGCGCTGCTGTCCGCCGTCCCGCTGCCGGACCCGGAGGCGGAGCGGAACCGGGAGCGGATCGTCCTGCTCGGCGACCCGCCGAGCCCGGCCGACCCGCCGCCCGGGTGCAGCTTCCACCCGCGCTGCCCGAAGGCCCAGGACCTCTGCCGGACCGAGCGGCCGCTGCTGAGGATCGCCGGGCCAGGCGAGCGCCGGGCGGCCTGCCACTTCCCGGAGGCCTGAGGCGCCACAAGACCCCCGGTCGGACGCGGCGGGGAACCCTGCGAGGGCCGCGTCCGACCGGGTTCCACCCGGCTCCGGCACTTCCCGTCCCGGTCACTTCCCGTCCCGGTCGCTCCCCGTCCCGGTCGTTCCTCGGCCAGGTCACTCCTCGACGGGCAGCAGGCCCTCCTCCGGCAGCAGCCGGCGCGGGCCCGGGCCCTCGGCGGCCAGCTCGTCCCCCGGGTTGAGCACCCGGCAGCGCCGCAGCGACACGCAGCCGCAGCCGATGCAGCCCGTCAGCTCGTCCTCCAGCCGCTCCAGCTCGGCCCGGCGGGCGCGCAGCTGCTCGGCCCAGCGCCGGGAGATCCGCTCCCAGTCGTGCTTGCCGGGCATTCGGTCCTCGGGCAGGCCGGTGAAGACCTCGGCGACCTCGGCGAGCGGGATGCCGAGCCGCTTGGCGACCAGGATGAGCGAGATCCGGCGCAGCACGTGCCGCCGGTAGCGCCGCTGGTTGCCCGTGGTGCGCTCGGAGGAGATCAGCCCCTGGTCCTCGTAGAAGCGCACCGCCGAGGTGGCGATCCCGGCCCGCCGGGCCACCTCGCCGACGCTCAGCAGATCGACCGGCGCGGTGGTCATGGCGGACTCCTTGACTTCAAGTTCTGTTGAAGTCCTAGCGTACCGGACGTGACCGAATCAGCTGCCGTCAAGAACGCCACCACCGCTGCCGAGCTGGATGGTTACCCGTCGGAGACGCCGGCCGCGGGAGCCTGCGGCGGGTGGCGTGAACTCTTCTCCCGCCGGTACGCCGCCGCCGCCTCGATCCTGGCCGGGGGCGTCGCGCTGTACGCGATGAACCTCTACTTCACCGCCGCCCTGATGCCCTCGATCGTCGCCGACATCGGCGGCGAGCGGTACTACGCGTGGGTGGCCACCGGCTTCCTGATGGCGGCCGTCATCGCCTCGATGCTGGTCAGCCGGCTGCTGGACCGCCTCGGTGCCGCCCGGGCCTACGTGCTGGGCTTCCTGGTGTTCGGCGCCGGCGCGGTGCTCAACGCGCTCAGCCCGTCGATGGCGGCGCTGATCCTCGGCCGGGTGGTGCAGGGCCTCGGCGGCGGGCTGGTGGCCGGGCTCGGCTACGCCGTGATCCGCGGCGCCCTGCCGGAGCGGCTGTGGACCCGCGCGGCCGGGCTGGTCTCCGCGATGTGGGGCGTCGGCACCCTGGTCGGACCGTCGCTGGGCGGGCTGTTCGCCCAGCTCGGCGCCTGGCGCGGGGCGTACGTCCTGCTGCTGGTCGCCGCGCTGGTGCTGGCGCTGCTGGCCCGCCGGGTGCTGCCCGGACGCTCCGGCGACGGGCACGGCAGCGGCCCGGTGCCGATGCCCTCGCTGCTGCTGCTCACCCTGGCGGCGGCGGCCTTCAGCGTCAGCTCGACCGTGCCGGGCGGCTGGCCGACGGCGGTCTGCCTGCTCGCCGGTGTGGCGCTGCTGGCGGGCTTCGTGGCGGTCGAGCGCCGCGCGGCGGCGACGGTGCTGCCGCAGCAGACCTACCGGGCCGGCAGCCCGCTGAAGTGGCTCTACCTGACCGTCGCGGTGCTCTGCGCGGGCGTGGTGGCGGAGAACTTCATCCCGCTGTTCGGCCAGCAGCTGGGCGGCCTCGGCCCGCTGGTGGCCGGATTCCTCGGCGCCGCGGTCTCGGCCGGCTGGACCACCGCCCAGCTGTTCAGCGTGGGGATCGAGTCGGCCCGCGGCCGGGCCCTGGCGGTCCGCACTGCCCCGCTGGTACTGGTCGGCGGCCTGCTGGTCTACGGGCTGTCGCAGACCGGGCACGCCTCCGGGCTCCGGGTGGTGCTGTGGGCGGCGGCGCTGTTCGTCGCCGGCACCGGGATCGGGCTGGCCTTCCCGCACCTGAGCGTGGCGGCGATGCGCAGCAGCGACGACCCGGCGGAGGGCGGCAAGGCGGCCGCGGCGGTCAACACCACCCAGCTGATCGCCTTCTCGGTGACCTCGGCGCTGGCCGGGACCCTGGTCAACCTGGGCGGGGACGCCCCGGTCGACGCGGCCCGGTACATGACCTTCGGGATCGCCGCGATCACCGTCCTCGGGGTGGCCACCGCCGCGCGCACCGCCCGCGGTCCGGGGCGCTGAGGGGCACCGGCCCGGCTCCGGGCGCACGAGCGGGCCCCGGATCCCTTTTCGTCGGGGGGATCCGGGGCCGTTTCGCGCCTTTGGTCGTCGTCAGGAGGCCGGGCCTACCCGGACGGTGGTGACCCTCCCGCCCTGGGACTCCCGGACCACCTCGATCTTCGTGTTGGTGTCCGGCACCTTCACCGTCAGCTGCGGCGTGGCCGCGTCGCCGTACACCCCGGTGCGGTCGTCGAACACCGGGACGGCCGGCTTGGCCGGCACCCGCACCGCGACGCCGCCCTTGTGCAGGGTGAACGCGGTGGTCGGCTTGAGCGAGAAGGTCGCGTCGTAGGTCTGCGCCCGCCCGTTGACCAGCGTGCCGTCGGCGAAGCGGACCGGCGCCGGGCGGGCGTCGATCGGCAGGATCAGCCCGCCGCCGGGGTGGTCCTTGGTGTTGTTGTCACCGTACGAGGTGTCCCACAGCCAGATCAGGACGCCCTCCTGGTACGGGTAGTTGTCCACCACGTTGGCCTTGCCCGCGACGCCGGTGTAGCCGAAGTTGTACGGGCCGGTCTTCAGGAACGCCCCGTAGCCGGTGTAGCGGCGGTTCTCGGCGAGGTAGGCGCGCGGGTGCTGCTTGACGGCGGTGCGGCCGGTGATGACCGTGAAGCCGTTGGCCGTCCAGCCGTCCGTGCCGTTCTCGGCGCCGTCGGCGAACAGCACGGCGGGGCCGGCGGTGGCCTTCACGGCGTCCACCAGCACGCCCCGGCCGTGGGTGTTGCCGTCCGAGGTGACGTGGAAGCGCAGCCTGACCTGCCGGCCGAGGTAGCCGTCCAGCGGGATGTGCAGTTGCTTGTAGCTCCCGGAACTGCCGCTCAGGCCGGGGACGTTGGCGTTGGTGCTGCCGATCGGGGCGCCGTCCACGGTGCCGCCGAGGGCGGTCCAGTGCTGGCCCTGGTCGGTGGAGGCCTCGACGGTGAGGAAGTCGTAGTCCTGCTCGGTGTCGTACCAGACCGCCGCGTCCAGGGCGGCCGGGCCGGCGGCGGTGCGCAGGTCGACCTCCCGGGCGAGGGAGTTGTCGAGGTTGTCGCCGGTGTCGCTCCACCACTGCCTGCCGCCCTCGTACGGGTCGGCGAGGTCGGTGCGGGTGGTGCCGTCGGGCAGGTGGACGAGGACGGCCTGGGCCTGGTCGGTGTTGTAGCTGCTCACCCCGAGGGCGTGGGTGGAGCGGGTGGCGGCCTGCGCCTCGTCGTAGTCCAGCCAGCCGAACTGCAGCTTGCTCCAGGCGTCGAGGTCGCCGGGGTAGCCGCCGGTGGTGTTCGGGCCCTTGCCGAGGTAGGAGCCGGAGGACATCAGCGACCAGAAGTTGACGCTGTTGTCGCCGCCGGTGGTGGAGTACAGGTCGGGCAGGCCGAGGTTGTGGCCGTACTCGTGGGCGAACAGGCCGACGCCGCTGTTCTCGCCGCCCTGGACGTAGTCGTAGACGTACAGGCCGCTGTCGCCGACGGGGGCGCCGCCGATCCGGTTGCCCTCCGGGCCGGTCTGCCCGGTCGCGTCCGGGAAGGCCCAACTGCGGTGCGCCCACAGTGCGTCGGCGCCCTGGGCGCCGCCGCCCCAGGTCTCGTCCACGCCCGCGTGCACCACGACGACGTTGTCCAGGTAGCCGTCCGGCCGGCCGAACTCGCCGTCCTTGTCGTAGTCGTAGCGGTCGTAGACGTCGTACTGGGCGAGCTGCGCCCTGATGTCGGCGGCGGAGCGGCCCTTGGCGATCTCGCCGTCGTACCAGGCCTTGACGGCGTCCCGGATGAACTCCTGCCCTTGGGTCCAGGCGCCGGAGCCCTGCGGGCCCTTGTTGCTGCCGTAGCGGGCCTCGTTGTACGGGACGGTGACCCAGTCGCTGACGGTGCCCTCGACGTCGTACCGGCCGGAGGACTGGGTGCGGTAGTAGTTGCGCATCGACACGGTGCCGGGCGTGTCGTCGAAGAACAGCTTCTGGTAGTAGGCGCGGTCGAAGTCCGCCGACCACAGGGTGTGGTTGTCGTCCTTGCCCGGCTTGGGGATCCGGTTGTGGAGCGGGCCCGGGGTGCCGCCGTAGCGGGGCTGGCCGTTCCACTGGGTGGTGTCGTCCACCTGGTCGCCGAACTGGGCGAGGATCACGAAGACCTTGTCGGTGCGCTGGTGCGCGAGTTGGACGTAGTCGTCGCCGATCCGCACCTTCGCCGGGGCCCGCTTGGCGGCGGACTCGGCGGCGACGCCCTGGTCGAGCGCGCCCTTGTTGAGCTGTTCCAGGGCCTTGCCGCGCAGGGCCTGGCGCTCGCGCTCCTGCGGGGCCATCGGTGCGGGCGGGGCCTCGGCGCCCTGCTGGGCGGACTCGGCGGCCGCGGTGGCGGTGAGGGTGGCGGGGGGAGCGGCCTGGGCGGGGGTGCCCAGCAGGGTGGCCGCTATCGCGCTCGTGGTGAGCGCGGCAGCGAGGGCCGCGGACAGTCTGCGCAACTGACCGGTCCTTTCGGGGGATGGGGTGCTTCGGAGGGTGTTCCGGTGCTCCGGGGGCGGTAGCTGAAGCGCAGGTAATATTTCACATGTCACGGATTACGTGAAGGGGTCGGGAGCAAGCGAGAGGGCGCCGCACCCTCGGGTGGCGGCGCCCTCTCCTCACCGGGCCCGGGTGGCGCGACGGATCACCCCAGGGAGGCCCGCAGGAAGGCGAGTTCGGCCTGCGCCAGCTGCTCCAGCAGCCCGCCCGGGGTCATGTGGGTGGCCCCGGGCAGCGGCAGCACGCTGTGCGGCCGGCCGGCCCTGGTCAGCGCCTGGGAGAGCAGCAGGGTGTGCGAGGGGTGGACGTTGTCGTCGGCCAGCCCGTGGATCAGCAGCAGCGGCCTGCTCAGGCCGGGCGCGTCGGTGATCAGGCAGTCGTCGGCGTAGCCCTCGGGGTTGTCCTGCGGCAGGCCGAGGTAGCGCTCGGTGTACGCGGTGTCGTAGAGCCGGAAGTCGGTGGGCGGGGCGCCCGCGCAGGCGGCGTGGAAGACGTCCGGGCGGCGCAGCACGGCGAGCGCCGCGAAGTAGCCGCCGTACGACCAGCCGCGCACGCCGACCCGGCCGAGGTCGAGGTCCGGGTGGCGCTCGGCGAGCGCGTGCAGGGCGTCGACCTGGTCGTCCAGCGCCACCCGGGAGAAGCGGCGGAAGATGGTCCGGGTGAAGTCCGGGGAGACGAACGGGGTGCCGCCGTTGTCGACGGTGACCACCGCGAAGCCCTGGTCGGCCCACCACTGCTTGAGCTGCCAGCGGCGCGGCTCGGCGGCCACCGCCTGGTAGCCGGGCCCGCCGTAGACGTCCAGCAGGACGGGCAGCCGCCGGCCGGGGACGTGGTCGCGCGGGTACACCACGGCGCTGGGCAGGGCGCGTTCGGTGACCCGGGCGAGCCGCGGCTCCACCCGGTGGGGCAGCGGGGCGCTGCGGTCGGTGAGCGGCAGCTCGCGGCCGTCGCGGCTGACGACGCGGCGCACGCCGTCGGCGGTGGCCGAGGCGAGCAGCAGGACGTCGGCGGCGGCGAGGGCCGAGTGCAGGCCGGGGCCGGTGGTGAGCGGCTCGGGCGCGCCGCCGTCCGGGTCGATCAGGTGGACGTACTGGTCGAAGGGGTCGCCCTCGCCGGTCTCGCAGAGCAGCCGGCCGCGCAGCCGGCCGACCACCCGGCGGATCTGCAGGCCGGTGGTGTCCAGCGGCTTGCCGTCCAGCGCGAGGCCGCGGGCCTGCGGGGTGTCGTGGACGGTCAGCAGCCGGCCGTCGGCCAGCCGGGCGGGGGTTCCGGGCAGGTCGTCCACCCAGAACTCGTCGGTGGTGCGGGAGAGTTCACCGGTCTCGCCGGTGGCCGGGGCGGCGCTCAGCAGCAGTACGGTCTGCTGCAGGCGGTCGGCGACGGTGAGCAGCACCTCCTCGGCGGAGGCCCAGGAGGCGGCGCAGACGTACGGGAACTCCTCGGCGTCCCAGCGCAGTCGGACCCGGGTGCCGTCGAGGCCGAGCACCCAGAGCTGGACGTCCGCGTTGGGGCCGCCGGCCTGCGGGTAGGCGAAGTCCTCGGGCGCCTCGCCGGGGTGCGCCGGGTCGGCGAAGTACCGCCGGGGGACGGCGGACTCGTCCACCCGGGCGGCCAGCAGCGCGCCGCCGTCCGGGCGCCACCAGTGGCCGCGGGCGCGGCCGAGCTCCTCGGCGGCGGCGAACTCGGCGACGCCCCAGCGGGCGCCGTCGGCGGGGGAGAACGGTTCGAGGGCGGGGGTGACGTACAGGGCGTCCTCGGCGACGTAGGCGACGCGCTGCCCGGTGGCGTCCGGCCGGGGGTCGAACGCGGGCCCGGCGACCGGGAGTTCGTCGCTGGTGCCGGCGGCGGTGTCGGTGCGGAACAGCCGGCCGTCCAGGGTGAAGACGGCGGTGGCGAGGTCGGCGGTGGCGGCGTAGGTGCCGATGCCGGCGGCGACCAGCCGGGTGCGCTCGCGCAGCCGGCGCTCGACGGCGGGCAGGTCGTCGCGCCGGCCGGTGCGGCCGGGCAGTAGTGCGGCCGGGTCGGCGACCAGCCGTTCCTCGCCGGTGGCGGTGTCCAGCAGGTGGAGGCGGTCGACCGGATCCTCCGGACCGGTCGAGCGGAGCAGCAGCAGCCGGGTACCGTCCTCGGCGAGGGTGAACGCACGCGGCGCGCCGAAGGTGAACCGACCGGTACGGGCGCTGAGGGCAAGGAAGGCGTCGGTGATGGTCACGGCCCGATGGTGGTCGCGGGGTGCGGGTCCCGACCAGTAGTCTGTCATGTGAAATGTCACACATCAGTCTGCGCAAGCGGAGGAAACCGTGATCGAGGACCTGCGGACCGTCGAACCCCCGGCACCGCTGCCCGCCGCCGACGGACTGTTCAGCGTGTCCCCGGGGACCGCCCACCTGAACCACGGCTCCTTCGGCGCCGTGCCCCTCCCGGTGCAGCGGGCGCAGCAGCGGCTGCGCACCGAGCACGAACGGGACCCGGACGGCTTCTTCGCCGACCTCCCGGCCCGGATCGCCGCCGCCCGCGCCCTGATCGCCGCCGAGCTGGACACCGACCCGGACCGGCTCGCGCTGGTCGCCAACGTCACCGAGGCCGCCGCGATCGCCCTGGACAGCATCCCGTTCGCGCCCGGCGACCGGATCCTGGTCACCGACCACGGCTACGGCGCGGTGACCCGGGCGGCCGCCCGCAAGGCCGCCGAGACGGGCGCCGAGGTGGTGGTCGCCCGGGTGCCGCTGGATGCTCCCGACGAGCAGGCCGTCCGGGAGGCGGTGCTGGCCGCCGTGGACGGGCGCACCACCGTCGCGGTCCTGGACCAGCTGACCTCGCCCACCGCCCGGCTGGTGGCCGGCCCGGCCCTGCTCGCCGACCTGCGCGCCCGCGGTGTGACCACCGTGGTGGACGGCGCCCACGCCCCCGGCATGCTGCCCGCCCCGATCGACCCGAACGCCGACTTCTGGTTCGGCAACCTGCACAAGTGGGCCTTCGCCCCGCGCGCCACCGGGGTGCTCGCCGTCCGCCCCGAGTGGACCGGCCGGGTGCGCCCGCTGGCGCTCTCCTGGGAGCACGACGGGGGCTTCCCGGGGAACGTCGAGTGGCGCGGCACCTGCGACTACACGCCCTGGCTGGCCGCCCCGGCGGGATTCGAACTGCTCCGCGGACTCGGCCGCGCCGCGGTGACCGCCCACAACACCTCCCTCGCCGGGTACGGCCACCGGGTGCTGGTCGAGCGGGCGGGCCTGCCGGCGCTGCCCGCGACGCCCGGGGTGTGGATGCGCACCGTCCGGCTGCCGGCCGGCTGCGGCGAGACCGAGCCGCAGGTGAAGGCGCTGATGGCCGAGGTGTGGCGCCGGCTCGGCACCCGGGTCGCGGTCCGCCCGTGGGCCGGCGGCGGGGTGCTGCGGGTCAGCGCGCAGCTGTACAACCGGCCGGGGGAGTACGAGCGGCTGGCGGAGGGGCTGGCGGAGCTGCTGCGCCGGTAGGCGGTGCGGCGGCCCGGGCCGGCCGTGCCCCCGTCGTCACGGGCCCCTTCCCGGGGCCGGTCCGGGCTCAGATCTCCAGCGCGAGTTCGATCTGCTTGAGCCGGTGGCGGGCCATCGCCAGGTTGGAGCGGCTGCGGTTGAGCGCCAGGAAGAGGAACAGCCCGCGCCCGCTGGGCGTCGTGATCGGCCGGACCACGTGGTACTGGTGGGTCAGCGTGATCAGGATGTCCTCGATCTCGTTGTCCAGGAGGTTGAGCGCCTCCATCGCGCGCATCTTGGCCCGGACCACGTCGGTGTTGCCGGCCGCCGCGACGTTGAGGTCCAGCTCGCCGCCGTCGCCGAGGGTGCCGAGGGCCATGCCGCTGCCGTAGTCGACCAGGGCGACGCCGATGGCGCCGTCGATCGCCATGGCCTCCTTGAGGGTCGTCTCCAGGTTCGCCATCGTGGCTGTCCTCCCGTGGGTCGGCGGGTGTTCCGCGGCTCGTTCCGCGCCTGTCCGCGGCTGTGACCACGACGGTAGGGAGCGGCCACCGGACGCCACCGGGAATGATCGGAGACGTTCGGACCTGGCCCCCTCCCGATCACTTGAAGACATTTGCCACTATGGATCTGAGAGGGAAGTGACCTCGGTAGCGACCCCGGGGGTGATCTCGTCGCACGGAAAAACGGTGCTATCGATGTCAGTCCTGCCGGGTAACCTCTCGCTGAGATGCGAGATCACACCAACCACACCCGGACGGCGATGAACACCCCCGATCCAGAGCCCCAGGGCGACCAGGAGCTCAGCCCCGCCGAGGCGTACGCGGCCAGCCGTCGCCGGGCCCAGGAGCAGGCCACCGCCCTGTACGGCTTCCAGCAGCTGTACGACTTCCCGCTGGACGACTTCCAGCTGGAGGCCTGCGAGACGCTGGAGGCCGGATCCGGCGTCCTCGTCGCCGCCCCCACCGGCTCCGGGAAGACCATCGTCGGCGAGTTCGCCGTGCACCTGGCCCTGGCCGCGGGCCGCAAGTGCTTCTACACCACGCCGATCAAGGCGCTCTCCAACCAGAAGTACGGCGACCTGGTCAAGCGCTACGGCGCCGCCAAGGTCGGCCTGCTCACCGGCGACAACACCGTCAACGGCGACGCACCCGTGGTGGTCATGACCACCGAGGTGCTGCGCAACATGCTCTACGCGGGCTCCAGCACCCTCGACGGCCTCGGCTACGTCGTGATGGACGAGGTGCACTACCTCGCCGACCGCTTCCGCGGCGCCGTCTGGGAGGAGGTCATCATCCACCTCCCCGAGTCGGTCACCCTCGTCTCGCTCTCCGCGACCGTCTCCAACGCCGAGGAGTTCGGCGACTGGCTGGACACCGTGCGCGGCGGCACCAAGGTGATCGTCTCCGAGACCAGGCCCGTGCCGCTGTGGCAGCACGTGATGGCCGGCAACCGGATGTACGACCTGTTCGCGAACCCCGACCGGGACGGCCGCCCCAAGAACAACCTGAAGAACCCCGGCAAGGCCGTCAACCCCGAGCTGGTCCGGCTCGCCCGCTCCGAACTCGACCGCAACCCGCGCGACCGCTTCGGCCGCGGCCGGGGCCGCTCGATGCCCAACGGCCGTCCCGGCCGGGTCTGGACACCGGGCCGGGTGGACGTCATCGACCGGCTCGACGCCGAGGGCCTGCTGCCCGCGATCACCTTCATCTTCAGCCGGGCCGGCTGCGAGGCCGCCGTCCAGCAGTGCCTCAGCTCCGGCCTGCGGCTCAACAAGGACTCCGACCGCGCCCTGGTCCGGGCGATCGTCGAGGAGCGCTGCGCCGACATCCCCGACGAGGACCTGCACGTCCTGGGCTACTTCGAGTGGCTGGACGGGCTGGAGCGCGGCATCGCCGCGCACCACGCCGGGATGCTGCCGCGGTTCAAGGAGGTGGTCGAGGAGCTCTTCGTGAAGGGCCTGGTCAAGGCCGTCTTCGCGACCGAGACCCTGGCGCTCGGCATCAACATGCCCGCCCGCTCGGTGGTCATGGAGAAGCTGGTCAAGTGGAACGGCGAGACCCACGCCGACATCACCCCCGGCGAGTACACCCAGCTCACCGGCCGGGCCGGGCGGCGCGGCATCGACATCGAGGGCCACGCCGTGGTGCTCTGGCAGCGCGGCCTCGACCCGGAGGCACTGGCCGGCCTGGCCGGCACCCGCACCTACCCGCTCAAGTCCAGCTTCCGGCCCTCCTACAACATGGCCGTCAACCTGGTCTCCCAGTTCGGCCGGCACCGCTCGCGCGAGCTGCTGGAGACCTCCTTCGCCCAGTTCCAGGCGGACCGCTCGGTGGTCGGCATCGCCCGCCAGGTGCAGCGCAACGAGGAGGGGCTGGAGGGCTACCGCGAGTCGATGACCTGCCACCTCGGCGACTTCGACGAGTACATGGAACTGCGCCGCCGGCTCAAGGACCGCGAGAACGAGCTGGCCCGCGAGGGCAGCAGCCAGCGCCGCGCGGCCGCCGTCGAGTCCATCGAGCAGCTCAAGCCCGGCGACGTCATCCACGTGCCCACCGGCAAGTTCGCCGGCCTCGCCCTGGTCCTCGACCCGGGCCTGCCGCCGGTCAACCGCTCCGGCCGGGGCGGCCCGCGCCACCCCGACTTCCAGGACGGCCCGCGCCCGGTGGTGCTCACCGCCGAGCGGCAGGTCAAGCGGCTCGCCATGATCGACTTCCCGCACCCGGTCGCCGCGATCGAACGCGTCCGCATCCCCAAGTCCTTCAACCCGCGCAGCCCGCAGTCCCGGCGCGACCTCGCCTCGGCACTGCGCACCAAGGCCGGCCACCTGGAGCCCGAGCGGTTCCGGCGCGGCCGCGCGGCCGCCGCCGACGACCCGGAGATCACCCGGCTGCGCACCGAACTGCGCCAACACCCCTGCCACGGCTGCTCCGACCGCGAGGACCACGCCCGCTGGGCCGAGCGCTACCACCGGCTGCACCGCGACACCGAGCTGCTGGAACGCCGGATGCGCTCGCGCACCCACACCATCGCCCGCACCTTCGACCGGGTCTGCGCGCTGCTCACCGACCTCGGCTACCTTCAGGGCGACACCGTCACCGACGACGGCAAGCGGCTCGGCCGGCTCTACGGCGAGCTCGACCTGCTCGCCTCCGAGTGCATCCGCGAGGGCGTCTGGAGCGGCCTGGCCGCCGCCGAACTCGCCGCCTGCGCCTCGGCGCTGGTGTACGAGGCCCGCCAGTCCGACGACGCCGGCGCCCCCCGGGTGCCGGAGGGCGCGGCCAAGGAGGCGCTCGGCAAGATGGTCCGGATCTGGGGCCACCTGGACGCCCTGGAGGAGCAGCACCGGATCAACACCGCCGAGGGAGTCGGCCAGCGCGAGCCCGACCTGGGCTTCGCCTGGGTCGCCTACCGCTGGGCGCTCGGCCACAACCTCGACCAGGTGCTGCGCGACGCCGACATGCCGGCCGGCGACTTCGTCCGCTGGACCAAGCAGCTGATCGACGTGCTGGGCCAGATCCAGGACGCCGCCGGCGAGGACGCCGAACTCCGCCGGACGGCCCGCAAGGCCGTCGACGGCCTCCGCCGCGGCATCATCGCCTACTCCTCCGTCGGCTGACCTCTTCAACGACGTTTTGGTGGGGGGTGGGAGCCGCCAGGCCTTCGGTCATGGCAGCTCCCACCCCCCACCCCCCACCCCCTGCGCAGCTTCGGCTTCGCCTCGCCGCTTTGGCCTCCACCGTGTTGCATAGGAAGTCGGCCCAGCCGACTTCCTACGCAGAAGAGAAGTGCCTCTGCCCCCGCCGACGGCGGGGGCAGAGGCATAGGCGATTTCGCGGGGGATTACCGTTGCCGCTTCGGCAGGCCGAGGCGGCAACGGACTTGAGTGAAGCGCTGCAGGAAGTCGGCTCAGCCGACTTCCTGCAGCGAACGAGACCTCCATACTTGGCTTTGATGCCCTCGCTCGATTCGAGCGAGGGCATCAACCACAGTCTCCCTGCTGTGCAGATGAAGGGAGACTGTGATTAGCGACATTGGATCAGGACCAGGGGGACGCCGGGGCGAAGTAGTCTCGAAGCATCTCGGTGGTCCATACGGGTTGACGCACCTGCCCACGCGGGCCGAACTCCTCGAACCACGGCTTCACTTCGAGGACCGGGGTGCCGTCGATGGCGTCCAGGTCCTCGACGTGCAGGTCCAGGCCGTCGACCTTGAGGAGGCGGCAGCGGGAGGACCCGAGCCAGTTGATGCGCCGCATGTTCCGGTGGCCGAACACGCCGACCTCGGGCCAGTCGGGGTTGTCCCGGGGGCGACGTGCACCGAAGTTCAGGTCGCTGGGGTCGGTCTTGTGGAACCGGAAGATCACGTCGAGGTGGGAGAACTCCTCCAGCCCCTTCGTCGCGTCGAGCGGGAATCTGTCGCCATCCAGTCGGATGATGGCGCGTGTCCCTCCCCAGTAGTCGTCGGTCGGTTCCGTGCGGCCTCCCACGACGTGCCCGAGCGCTTCCACGCTGAAGACATCACCCACGTACTTCCCCTCCTCTGAACGGACCGCGCCAGGACAGCGGGTCAGATGGTGGCGGCCAGATACTCGGCGGCGCGCCTGTCGACGGTA
Organism: Kitasatospora sp. NPDC092039; assembly: GCF_044756065.1. Classification (NCBI taxonomy): domain Bacteria; kingdom Bacillati; phylum Actinomycetota; class Actinomycetes; order Kitasatosporales; family Streptomycetaceae; genus Kitasatospora; species Kitasatospora sp. NPDC092039. Next base: position 87,930 of record NZ_JBIVSD010000002.1, read on the forward strand.
TCGATGGTCGACACCTTCCGCCCGCGATAGGGCGACAGCGCACTGCGAATCTGCAATGCGACGTCTCGGGTGCGGGCGGAGCGGACGGTCTGCATGGCGTCGAGCGACTGTGACCAGATCGTGCAGGCCTCCTCGATAGAGTGTTGCCGGGCCTTCACGAGGCCGAGGTGGCCGAGAGTGACTGCGTGGGTCCGGGTGAAGGCAGAGGCCTTGCGGGTCGCGACGCTGCGTTCGAACTCCCTTGCTGCGCCTTCCAGATCGCCGATGTCGCGTAGCGCCGATGCTGTTTCGTGAGCCAAGGACGCCTCGCCGAAGAAGAACACCCGCGCCGGCTCGTCGTCGCCGGCGGATGCCGCAGACAGGTCGCGTTCGGCCTGGAGCAGCGCGGCGTTCGCCTCGGCGGTTCGGCCCGCGGCGGCCAGGGCGCGCGCGTGGACGACGCCGAGCAGGGAACGTTCGCGCAAGCTGGCGAGCCCATACCGGTCGCCGGCCATGGACGCCTCAGCGACCCGGACTGCGTGGTGCGGCTTGTGGAGGTCAACGGCCTGGTGGGCCATGGCGCGCAGGACGTGACCGGCCATCGAGGGGTCGTCGGCTTCGGCCGCCAGTTTCACAGCGACGGTGTAGTAGTGCTGAGCGGTGGGGTGCTCGCCGTTGTCGAACGCTGTCCACCCGGCCAGGTAGGCGAGTTCGGATGCAGCGGAGAACATGGAGCGCCGGATCTCGTCGGAGGAGAAGGTGCCTTGGAGGAACTCCCCGACGTCCGTGAGGAGGTACTGCGCGACGGCTGTGCGTCCGTGCCCGCCACCACGGCGCTGGTCGAGCTGGGAGAACAGTGCCGTCATCTCCCGAACGGCGTCCACGTCGGCCTGACCGGCCCGGCGCTGGGTGATTCCTCGGTCACCGGTACGGGCCATGTGTTCCCACCAACTGTCGGGGGGAATGCCCAGCGCCCCCAGCGAGTACGTGAGCGTGCGGAGGAGTTGTCTGCGTTCCACCTCAACGTCGATCCGTCCAAGAGCCGCCAGAGCCTTCAGCGTATCCAAGCCCCAGTCGCGTAGATCCGGCTGATCGTCCCCGAACCCCATGGCCGCCAGGGTGATGTCACGGTTCAGCCAGTTGGTGAGCACCTCAGCGATGTACTGCGGAATGTTCCCGGAAGGCATCACACCGTGTCGGACCCACTGCGTGACGGATACTCGGCTCGGTCGTGCCGGATCGTTGTGGCGGGCCGAGACGGCACACAAGGCCCGGGCGAGGGCTTCGTTCGGTCGGCCGGATTCCCGGATGAGCTGGCCCAGCCGCTCATTGGGTTGGCGAGTACGCCCCATGGGGGTCTCCTGGCGATGCCGTTTAACCGGTTTAACAACTGACGGTAGCCAACACCTTACTCTCGGCCAGCTCGGACGGTTTGCTGTTCGTGCAAGGCGGCTACCGGCCGCAGCGCGAATGTTCCGTCATGTTTGGGCGACAGTACGACTTCCCGCCCAAGAGCTCCGACTGCGAGTGAGTGAGGCGCCCTCCATGGAGCCTGGATCACCCATCATCACGACAAGCTTTCCCGCCGAACGGGAACGGGTCGGCGAGCTCCGTCGCTGGGCCAGAACAGTCCTACCGCTGCTCGTCCTGGACGACCGGCAGCGCGGTGACGTGCTGTACGACGTGGAACTCGTCCTGTCCGAACTCGGAGCCAACGCCGTCCTGCACGGCTGTGGCGGGGACCGGCCGGACGCGAATCTGGCCGCATCCCTGGCGTACGCCCCGAGCGTGCTGCGCGTGTCCGTGACCGACCCGGGAGGCGGTAAGCCCGAGTACCGGTCGGCGAGCGACGAGGCGACCTGTGGACGAGGCCTGAGACTGGTGATGGGGGTCGTGTCCCGCTTCGGTGTTGAGAACCTTCCCGAGGGTGGCAAGGAGATCTGGGCCGAGATCGAGCTGCCTCCTCCGGCACGGCCGGAGGCCGCCGTGATCGAGCAGATCGGCAGACGAATCGGGTCGCTGCGCTCGGACATTGCCGTAGGGAACCCTCGGCCCCGGCTTGCTGATGTCGAATTGCGCAGGCGCCCGGCTGGCCGTGCCGGACCGAGTTCCCTTCCAGCCCATCCATCCACTCCGTACCCGAGGACTGCGCCGTGAGCGTCGGACCGCGCACCAGAACGCTGCTCAAGACCACGGCCCCCGCCCGCAGGCTGGACATTGCGGCCTCCTATGAGGCTCTGACGCAGGCCTACGTGGCTACCGCTGACGACGCCAGGCAGGCCGAGCTGGTCAGCGACAGCCCGAACCACCTGTGGTCGCTGCCCGCGTCGCGCACACTGGCTGTCGTGCACCCGGACCTGGACGAGGCCTGGGCTCTGATCAAGGGCGCACAGTTCCTCCGGGAGCACCGGGTCGCGGTCACGGCCCCCTGGTACACCGACGTCCGGACGGGCACCGAGGGCCGGGCCGTCACCTTCTGGCCGGACCCGGGGAAACCGAGCGCCGACACGTCCCTGTCCGCGTGGGTGACCGCTCTCACCCACCGCATCGACCCCGCGTCGGCGCCGTGGCTGAGGGAGCACGACCCGTTCGCCCACCTGCTGGACGGCCTGGACGACGCCCCGCTCGACGATGCCGCCCGCCGCTTCCTGCGCGAGCGCACGGCGCAGCTGCGCGAGGAGTGGGACTACCTGGACTGGCCGACTCCGGACACGGTCGTCCTCGGCGCCCTCGGCATGGTCCCGGTCCATGACGACGGTGTCCACGTCGGGCTCCTGCTGCGCCGCCCGCTGATGCGAGGTCACCGCGAGTGGGACCTGGTCGCGGCCCGCTGGCGCTCCGAACTGCTCACCGGCCCGCGCGAGGACCACCGGACCTACGCCGACACCTACTTCTCCTACGAGCGGGAGGGCCGGATCCCGGCCCATCCCTACATCGGCGCCTGGTCCGGCTACCAGGTCGTGCGCGACGTCGTCGTCCTCACCACGGTGATGGACACGGTGCGCCGCACCCACCTCGACGCCGACACCCGCAGGAAGGCCGCCCACCGCGTCGCGTGCCTGCGCGGAGCCCCCTCGGCCCCGTGGAACTGGGGCCAGCGAATGGAGTGCACATGGACGTGACCCGAGGGCTCTTCATCACCCTTGACGGTCTCAGTGCGAGCGGAAAGACCACCGTCGCCCCGCTGGTCGCAGCCCTCGTCAATGGCGTTCACCTCATGGACGGGACGCTGCCGATGTTCGCCCGCACGCGCGCGGAGGTCGACGCCACGGGGATCCTGCCGGCGCGCTTCCACTGGTGGATGATGGCCAACCACATCAAGTCGGAGACGGCCCGGTCGCTCATCGAGGCCGGCCGAACGGTGGTGGTCGAGTCCTACTTCCCGCGCACCATCGCCACGCACAGGGCGATGGGGCACGACTGCGCGCCGGAGTATCCGGACCAAGTGCTGGTTCCGGACGTGCCGATCCTCCTGGAAGTGGACGAACGCGTGCGCCAGGAGCGGCTTCATCAGCGGGCCGTTCAAGGGACGCTGACCTACTGGCACAAGCGTGAGGAGCCGAACGTGGCGGAGAGCTCTCGCGTGTACCGGGCGTTCGGCCTGCTGCCGGTGGACGGCACCGGCCGTACGCCCGAGGAGGTGGCGTACGGCATCGCCGACGTCGTGCGCTCGTACGTCCCTACCGCATCGAGGAAGGCAACTTTCCATGACCGCAATTGAGTTCGAGGCAAAGATCCTCAACGTCGATCCGGAGGCTATGCGCGCGCTCCTGACCGCAGCCGGGGCCGAGCACCTGGGCGACCGCTTCCAGCGCCGCTACGTCTACGACATCCCTGGTCGATCGGGCGCGTGGGTCCGGCTGCGTGACACCGGTACCGACGTCACCCTGTGCGTCAAGGAGATCCACTCCGACGCGATCGACGGCGTGAGCGAGACGGAGACGACCGTCGGCGACTTCGACGTCACGAACGCGCTCCTCGGCAAGCTCGGCTACCAGCCGAAGGCGTACCAGGAAAACCGCCGGTCCTCCTGGACGCTGGGCGGGGCGGCCATCGAGATCGACCACTGGCCGTTGATCCCCCCGTACCTGGAGATCGAGGGCGACAGCGCCGAACACGTCCACGCGACCGCGCTCGCGCTGAAGCTCCCCTTGGAGGAGCTGACCAGCGAGAACACGACCAAGGTCTACCGCCGGTACGGGATCGACATCGAGTCGATCGCCCGGCTTATGTTCGAGTGACAGGAGACGAGCCTTGTCAGCAACCCAACGTCCGGCAGTCAGGGTCGTCCGGGACAGGACCATCCGCATCAAGGTGATCGACGACTGCGGATTGGCCTGCACGTTCTGCCACAACGAGGGAACGCCGGTCACCGCCGACCATCGAGGCCGCACCGAACTGCCCTTCGCGGCCGGTCCGGGCAGGACCGGCCGCGTATCGATCTACAGCGAGACGAACGGAGTCGGCTTCCTGGCCGCGAGGATGGCTCCGGACATGTCCTTCCGGCGGGCGGTGCGAGCCGTGGCGAGCGCGTTCGACGCCGGGGAGGTCCACCTCACCGGAGGGGAACCCACTCTCCACACGGAGGTGCCCGCGCTGGTCGCGGCGCTCACCGGCATGGGGCTGAGCGTCGGAATGACCAGCAATGGGGAGCGCGGTCGGCAGGTGATGCCGCAGTGTTCGGCGGCCGGACTCAACCGGGTCAACGTCTCGGTCTTCGGCACGACCGCCGAGGAGCTCGGGGCCGTCCAGTCCGAGCGGTTCAGGTCAGCGGGTCTGGCCGGGACGAAGATCCGCGCCGCGGAGCAGACCGTCCGGGCTGCCGTCGCCAACGGTGTCAAGGTATCCGTGAACATCGTCGTTCCCGGAATGGCGCACGTGGACCGGGTCGTCAACCTGGTCGAGTCGTACGGCCAGTTCGCGGACGTGCGGATGCTCACCAGCATCCACGACGGAGCGGAGTCGACCGCGGCGATCTCCGAAGTGCTGGCCCGTGTCGGCGCGGAACCGGTGCTCCGGACGTTCACCGCCGGCACCTCCGACGAGCGCACCCTCTACCGGGCGCTCGGCAGCCGGGCGGTCTACGTCAAGCGACTGCTGCCCGTACGGCTCCCCGACACCTGCGCGTCGTGCCGGTTCAACAACGACACGGACTGCGAGGAGGGCTACTACGGCATCCGCCTGTACCTCACAGAGCAGGGGAAGTACATGGTGGGCGTCTGCATTCAGCGGATGGACCTCTGCGTTCCGTTGGCCGAGCTGCCGAGGAGCGGGATCGTGGAAGAGGTGCAGGCCTTCAAGGACGCCGAGGTCCGGAGGCTGACACGCGAGTACGGTGCCGCTGCCTGACCTGGGCCGAATGGCCGATGCCCCCGGTGCCCCCGGGGAGTAGGAAGTCGGCCCGGCCGACTTCCTACTCCGGGGCGTGGCCCGGGCCGGCGGCGTCGAGGCGGCGGACGAGGGCGCGCAGGGCGCGGAGTTCGCGGTCGAGGGCTTCGGCGCCGTGGGGGGTGAGGGTGATCCAGGTGCGGGGGCGGCGCCCGACGTAGCCCTTGGCGACGGCGACGAGGCCGGACTCCTCCAGGACCTTGAGGTGGCGGGACAGGTTGCCGTCGGTGGCGCCCAGCTGCTCCTTGAGGAAGCCGAACTCGACCCGGTCGGCCTCGCGGGCGATCGCCAGGATGCCGAGCCGGACCCGCTGGTGGACGGTGTCGTCCAGGGCCAGGGTCGGGTGCTGCTCCTCGGCTTCGTCAGCAACGCTCATCGGGGTCCTCCATGGATACCCCTGGCTTCAGCCGGGGGAGGAAATGGATCTCCTGCGGAGCAGGGCAACGGGCCGCGTTTCGCCGTTGGGCGGACCGTAGTGCTCTGACCGGGAGATTCGATCGTTACAAGTGATCGCGCTAGGTTGAGAGTGTGACCGCGAACCATGTGAAGCGGGCGTTCAAGTATCGCTTCTATCCGACCGATGCGCAGGCGGCCGAGCTGTCGCGTACGTTCGGATGCGTGCGCAAGGTCTACAACCTGGGGTTGCAGGCCCGGACCGAGGCGTGGACGCTGCGCCAGGAGCGGGTCAACTACGATGCCACCTCTGCGATGCTGACGGCGTGGAAGAAGACCGAGGAACTGTCCTACCTGTCCGAGGTCTCCTCCGTTCCGTTGCAGCAGGCTCTGCGGCATCTGCAAGGGGCGTTCGTCGACTTCTGGCTCAAGCGGGCGAAGTACCCGACGTTCAAGTCCCGGAAGAAGTCCCGCAGGTCTGCTGAGTACACCAGCTCCGCGTTCCGCTACCGGGACGGCGTGCTGACCTTGGCGAAGATGGCCGAGCCGCTGGACGTCGTGTGGTCGAGGCCGCTCCCGGAGGATGCGGTCCCGTCCACGGTGACCGTGTCGCAGGACGGTGCGGGACGCTGGTTCGTCTCGATGCTGTGCGACGACCGGCCGACGATGCCGGCCCCGGTGAACGCCGCGGTCGGGATCGACGCCGGGATCACCAGCCTGGTGACGCTCTCCACCGGGGAGAAGATCACCAACCCGAAGCATGAACGCCGTGACCGCCGGCGTTTGGCCAGGGCCCAGCGGGAACTGTCCCGCAAGGCCGCGGGCAGCGCGAACCGGGACAAGGCCCGGCTCAAGGTTGCTCGCGTCCACGCACGGATCGCCGACCGGCGCCGTGATTTCCTGCACAAGCTCACCACCCGACTCGTCCGTGAGAACCAAACGGTCGTGATCGAGGATCTGACGGTCCGCAACATGCTCAAGAACCGGAAGCTGTCCCGAGCCGTCTCGGACGCTTCGTGGACTGAGATGCGGTCCATGCTTGAGTACAAGGCCCAGTGGTACGGCCGCGAGCTGATCACCGTTGACCGGTGGTTCCCCAGTTCCAAGCTGTGCTCGGCCTGCGGCATCCTGCAGGGCAGGATGCCGCTGAACGTCCGCGAGTGGACGTGCGGATGCGGGACGACCCACGACCGGGACGTGAACGCAGCTGAGAACATCCTGGCCGCCGGGCTGGCGGCAGCAGCCTGTGGAGACGGTGTAAGACCTCAACGGAGAACTCCGGGCGGGCGGTCGTCGGTGAAGCAGGAAGTCGTCCCACCGCCGCGCTCGCGCGCAGCGGCTCAGCCGCGAGGCTGAGGGGAATCCCTTCCTTCAGGAGGGGAGGAAGTCAAGAGGTGACCGTACGGGACGCCCCCGGTGTGCGGCGGGCCGCCGTCCATTGCGCCAGGCCGGCGGCCAGCAGGACCGCCGCCAGCAGCAGGGCCTTCGGCTGGGGGCCGTCGGCCCAGCCGCCGTTTCCGCGGTCGAGCCAGGGCAGCCAGCCGCTCTCCCAGGGGGCCGCGAGGTAGGCGGTGAGCAGTGCCGTGTGGGCGAGGCCGGCGGCGGTCACCAGGGGGCTGCGTTCGGTCAGGCCGAGGATGATCAGGCCGATGCCGACCACGTACCAGGGCGAGGCGTAGGTGTTCACGAGCAGGGACAGCCCGAACGGCACATGGCGCGCGAAGACCAGGCCGAGCAGCACGGCGGTGAGCAGCACGCCGATCCCGACCGCGGCGCCGACCCAGCCGTCGCGGTGCGGGACGATCCCGCGGGCCTCGCCGCGCCGCCGGTACCAGCGGGCCACGGCCAGCCAGGCGAGCGGGAGCAGGGCGTACCAGACGCCCCAGGCCAGGAAGCGGAGCACGGCGCCGTCGAAGTCGCCGGTCCGGCACGAGCCGTCCGGTGCGTGCGGCACGCAGAGGTCGATGAGCTCGGAGTAGGCGAAGGACGGGTACGAGGCGACGAACCGTCCGTTGGCGCCGAAGTTGTAGGCCTGGCCGGAGACCGGCACGGCGGCCAGGGCGAGCAGGCCGAAGCCGAGCAGCGGCACCCCCGAGCCGCGCAGCCGGGTCCGGGCCCGGGCCCGGAGCCCTTCCGTCTCGGCGAGGAGTTCGGCCGGGCCGGCCCGGTGTGTTGACGCCATGATCCACCCCTTGTCACGCGTTTCCGCTTTGCTGTGCCATGAACTTTGCATTGCAAAGTGACGTGGCGTCAAGGAACGCCGAGGGCCCGCACGCTCCGGCGGGAACGTGCGGGCCCTCGGCGTACGGCGGCTCAGCGGGTGGCGAGGGCCTCCAGGAGGCGGTCCAGGGAGGTGCCGAGGCCCCAGCGGGTGGAGAGTTCCTCCAGCGTCATCGGGTACAGCGGCTCGCGCGGGAGGGCCGGGTCGAAGGCGGGCAGCGGGGCGTCGTCGGCGACCCGGACGACCTTGGGGGCGACGTCGAGGTAGGCGGCGCCTTCGACGATGTTGCGGCGGCGGGCCGGGGTGAGCCTGGAGCCGGGGTCGAGGGCGGCGGCGCGGATGGCCGCGAGGTCGCCGTACTCGTCGATCAGCTGGGCGGCGGTCTTCTCGCCGATGCCCTTGACGCCGGGCAGGCCGTCCGACGGGTCGCCGCGCAGGGCGGCCATGTCGGCGTACTGGGCGCCGCGCACGCCGTACTTCTCCAGGAGCAGCGCGTCGTCGGTGACCTGGAGGTTGCCCATCCCCTTGACCGGGTAGAGCACGGTGATCCCGCGGGCGTCGTCCACCAGCTGGAAGAGGTCGCGGTCGCCGGTGACGATCTGCACCGGCCCGGTGGCGCGGGCGGTGAGGGTGCCGATCACGTCGTCGGCCTCGTAGCCGGGGGAGCCGACCCGGGCGATGCCGAGGGCGTCCAGCACCTGTTCGATCACCGGGACCTGCGGGGCCAGCGTGTCGGGCACCTCCTCCTCGCCGTCCTCGGCCGCCTCGGCGACCCGGTGGGTCTTGTAGGAGGGGACGAGGTCCACCCGCCACTGCGGGCGCCAGTCGGCGTCCATGCAGGCCACGAGTTCCGCGGGGCGGTGGTCGTGGACCAGCCGGGCGATGAAGTCCAGCAGGCCGCGGACGGCGTTGACCGGCTCGCCCTGCGGCGAGCGCAGGGTGTCCGGTACGCCGAAGTAGGCCCGGAAGTACAGGCTGGCGGAGTCGAGCAGCATCAGTCGCGGTGCGGTCACGACTCAGCATCATGCCGCACCGCGGTGACGGACGGGGTGGTTGTCAGTGTTCGTGCGGCCCGGCGCGGTGGACCGGGCCGTGGGCGTCGGCGCAGTGCTCGGCGTCGACGGCCGATGCTCCGGGGCCGGCGATCTGGAGCAGCCCGCCGGACTCGTCCTCGCCGACGTGGTCGACCTGGAGGGTGCTGTGGGTGATCCCGTACTCGGCGGCGAGGTGGCCCTGGAGCCGGCGGCGCACCGCGTGGCAGTCGCCGCCGGGGGTGACCAGGATGTGCGCGGACAGGGCGGGCTGGCCGGAGGTGATCTCCCAGATGTGCAGGTCGTGGATCTCCTCGACCAGCGGCTCGGTGACCATCCGGTCGGCCACCGCGTCCGGGTCGATCCCGGCCGGGGCGGCCTCCAGGAAGATCCGTCCGGAGTCCCGGACCAGTGCGACGCCGGCCTTGAGCATCAGCGCGACGACGATCAGCGAGGCGATCGCGTCGGCCCGGGCGAAGCCGGTGGTCACCACGACCACACCGGCGACGGCGGTGGCGACGAACGCGTACAGGTCGGTCAGCACGTGCTGGAAGGCGCCCTCGACGTTCAGCGAGCTGCGGTTGGCCCTGGACATGCACCAGGTGGCCGCGAGGTTGACCACGATCCCGACCAGCGCGGTGACCAGCACCAGTGAGCCGGTGACCTCCGGCGGCTCGAACAGCCGGGTGACCGCCTCGTAGCCCAGCCAGGCCGACAGCACCAGCAGGGTGACCCCGTTGGCCTGCGCGGAGAGGATCTCGGCACGCTTGAGGCCGTAGGTGTAGCCGCCCCGGGCCGGGCGGGCGGCGAGCCGCATGGCGATCAGCGCGAGCACGATGGACGCGGCGTCGGTGAGCATGTGCGCCGCGTCCGAGATCAGCGCCAGGGAGCCGGCGGCGAAGCCGACCACGACCTCGCCGGCCATGAAGACGACGATCAGGGCGAGGGCGCTGAGCAGCCAGCGGCGGTCCGCGTCGGCGGCGACGCCGTGCGAATGGCCGCCGTGGCCCCCCGGTCCGTGCGAGTGACCCCCGGGCCCGTGTCCGTGGCCGCCCTTCCCGTGCGAGTGCGAGTGCGAGCGCGAGTGCGGCTGCGACGGCGAACCCGAGTGCTTGTGGTCATGCGCATGATCATCGTGCGAATGCTCGTGCCCGGCCATGAAAGTCCTCTCTGGGCGCACGGGTGCGAAAGGGGGCGCGCTGCGACCGCCCCGCAACCGAAGTGAACCGCAGAATCGACAAAGATCCAAAGGCTGTACTGGTGACCGTTGTCGTTGCCGTTCGGAGGGCCGGATCCGCCGTACTCCGCACCCGTCCGAACAGCCGAAATCCCCTGCTGCCGGGCCCAGTTGCGCTATCCCAGCGCCAGCGCGTCGAGGACCGCCGCGGTGGCTGCCCGGACCAGCGCCCGCATCAGCCGCAGGTCGTCCCCCTGCTCCGGGTGCCACTGCACCCCGAGCGCGAACCCCGGGCCCTCCACCGCCTCCACCGTCCCGTCCGGCGCGTGGGCGCTCACCCGCAGCCCCGCCCCGACCCGGTCGACGGCCTGGTGGTGGAAGGTCGGCACCTCCAGCTCGCTCTCCGGCAGCAGCCCGCCCAGCAGCGTCCCCGGCACCGGCCGCACCGCGTGGGTGCCGTAGCACCCGGGCGGTGCGCCGTGCACGTCCACCGGCACCACGTCCGGCAGGTGCTGCACCAGCGTCCCGCCGCACACCACGTTCAGGACCTGCATCCCCCGGCAGACCGCCAGCAGCGGCATCCCCGCCGCCAGCGCCGCCCGCAGCAGCGCGACCTCCCAGGCGTCCCGCTCCGGCGAGTCCACCTCGGTCGCCGGATGGGCCGGCTCCCCGTAGTACGCCGGGTCGATGTCCGGCCCGCCCGCGATCACCAGGCCGTCCAGCCGGGCCAGCACCTCCGGCGCGCGCTCCGGCGCGTCCGGCGGCAGCAGGACCGCGATCCCGCCGGAGTCCCGGACCTGCGCGGTGTACCGCTCGGGCAGCAGCGCCACCCGGCGGTCCCGCCAATCGCTCCAACTCGCGTCCACCAGGTAGGTGCTGACGCCGATCAAAGGCCTGCGATCCATGGCGCGCATTCTCCCTCCGCGGCACCTGATCCACCGTCAGCCACGCGCGTCGGCGCGCCACGGGCACCCGACACCCACCCGCCCTCTTCCGCCCCGCGAGTCGCAGGCCGTACGGTTCGCTGTGACCGCTTGATCTCGAAGAGTGATCGAGGAGGAGGGTTCGGCCATGTCTGAAATGTCCGATAGGTCCGAACAGGTCGCCGCGGGCTCACCGCCCCGGCCGCCGCTGACCCTGGACGGGCTGCGCACCCTGGTGGACGCCGGCGAGGTGCACACCGTCGCGCTCGCCTTCACCGACATGCAGGGCCGCCTCCAGGGCAAGCGCTTCGCCGCCCGGTTCTTCCTCGACGAGGTCGCCGAGCACGGCGCCGAGGCCTGCGACTACCTGCTGGCCGTCGACGTCGACCTGAACACCGTGGACGGCTACGCCTTCTCCTCCTGGGCCACCGGCTACGGCGACTTCGCGATGCGCCCCGACCTCGACACCCTGCGGCTCACCCCCTGGCAGCCCGGCACCGCCCAGGTCACCGCCGACCTCGCCCGGCACGGCGGCCACCCGGTGGACGCCGCCCCGCGCCAGCTGCTGCGCCGCCAGATCGCCCGGCTCGCCGAGCACGGCCTGGCCGCCGACATCGGCACCGAACTGGAGTTCCTGGTCTTCCGCGACACCTACGAGCAGGCCTGGCTGGGCGGCTACCGCGGCCTGACCCCGGCGAACCTCTACAACGTCGACTACTCCATGCTGGGCACCGCCCGGGTCGAGCCGCTGCTGTCCCGGATCCGCACCGAGATGGCCGGCGCCGGCCTGGTGGTGGAGTCGGCCAAGGGCGAGTGCAACCTCGGCCAGCACGAGATCGCCTTCCGCTACGCCGACGCCCTCACCACCTGCGACCAGCACAGCGTCTACAAGACCGGCGCGAAGGAGATCGCCGCCCAACTCGGCTGCGCGCTCACCTTCATGGCCAAGTACGACGAGCGCGAGGGCAACAGCTGCCACATCCACCTCTCGCTGCGCGACGCCGTCGGCGCGCCCGCCTTCGCCGACCGGGACGGCCGGATGACCGACACCATGCGGCACTTCCTGGCCGGCCAGCTGGTCGCGCTGCGCGAGTTCAGCGTGCTGTACGCGCCGAACATCAACTCCTACAAGCGCTACCGCCCGGGCTCCTTCGCCCCGACCGCCGTCGCCTGGGGCCGGGACAACCGCACCTGCGCCTACCGGGTGGTCGGCCACGGCCCCGGCCTGCGGATGGAGAACCGGGTACCGGGCGGCGACGTCAACCCGTACCTCGCGGTGGCCGGGATGATCGCGGCCGGCCTGCACGGGCTGCAGCGCAAGCTGGAACTGCCCGCGCCCTGCCTCGGCAACGCCTACGCGGTCGAGGAGTACCCCCGGGTGCCCGGATCGCTGCGCGAGGCGGCCGAGCTGTGGGCCGGCAGCGAACTGGCCCGCGAGGCCTTCGGCGACGACGTGGTCGAGCACTACCTGAACATGGCCCGGGTCGAGCAGGCCGCCTACGACGGGGCGGTCACCGACTGGGAGCGCTACCGATCCTTCGAACGGATGTGACCCATGACCGACGGATGTGACCCATGACCGAGCCCGCCGCGGGCGCCGCGAGCACCGTCCGCAACCCCGCCACCGGCGAGGTGCTCGCCACCGTCCCGGACACCGCCCCCGAGCAGCTGGACGCGGCCGTCCGGCGGGCGGTGCGGGCCCAGGCCGGCTGGGCCGCGCTCGCCCCCGGCGAACGCGCCCGGCTGCTGCGCCGCTTCGCCGACCAGGTCGAGGTGCACGTCCCCGAGCTGGCCGCCCTGGAGGTGGACGAGGCCGGCCACCTGCCCGCCAACGCCCGCTGGGAGGCCGGCAACGTCCGGGACCTGCTGGAGTACGCCGCCGGGGGAGTGGAGCGGCTGACCGGCCGGCAGATCCCGGTGGCCGGCGGCCTGGACGTGACCCTCCACGAGCCGGTCGGCGTGGTCGGGGTGATCGCGCCGTGGAACTTCCCGATGCCGATCGCCGCCTGGGGCTTCGCCCCCGCCCTGGCGGCCGGCAACGCCGTCCTGCTCAAGCCCGCCGAGGCCACCCCGCTGACCGCCCTGCGGCTGGCCGAACTCGCCCTCGCGGCGGGCCTGCCCGAGGGCCTGTTCCAGGTCGTCCCCGGCGCGGGCGCCACCACCGGCCGGGCCCTGGCGGACCACCCGGCCGTCCGCAAGATCGTCTTCACCGGCTCGACCGTGGTCGGCAAGGAGGTCGCCGCCCGCTGCGCCGCCCGCGCCAAGCGGGTCACCCTGGAACTCGGCGGCAAGAGCCCCAGCATCGTCTTCGCCGACGCCGACCTCGCCCGCGCCGCCGACCCGATGTCCTTCGCCGACAACAGCGGCCAGGACTGCTGCGCCCGCAGCCGGATCCTGGTCCAGCGCGAGGTGTACGAGGACTTCCTCGCCCTGCTGCTGCCCGCCGTCGAGACCCTGCGCACCGGCGACCCGACCGACCCGCAGACCCAGCTCGGCCCGCTGATCTCGGCCGCCCAGGTCCGCCGGGTGGCCTCCTACCTCACCCCCGAACTGCCGGTGCTGGCCCGCGGCAAGGTCCCGGACGGGCCCGGCTACTGGTACCCGCCGACCGTCGTCGCCCCGGCGGACCCGCAGGTCCCGGCCGTCACCGAGGAGATCTTCGGCCCGGTCGCCGCCGTCCTGCCGTTCACCGACGAGGCCGACGCCCTGCGGCTGGCCAACGCCACCCGCTACGGCCTGTCCGGGTCGATCTGGACCCGGGACGTCGGCCGCGCGCTGCGCCTGGCCCGGGGCGTACGGGCGGGCAACCTGTCGGTCAACTCGCACTCCTCGGTGCGCTACTGGACGCCCTTCGGCGGCTTCGGCGAGTCCGGGGTGGGCCGTGAGCTGGGACCGGACGCGCTGCGCCACTTCACCGAGACCAAGAACGTCTTCATCCACAGCGAGGAGTGACAGCCCGATGAGCGAGAAGCACGCCGCGCAGGACGGACCCGTCTGCCGCCGGCTGGTCGGCCGCACCGCCGTGGTCACCGGCGCGGGCAGCGGCATCGGCCTGGCCGCCGCCCGGCGGCTCGCCTCGGAGGGGGCGAAGGTGGTCTGCGCCGACCTCGACGAGGAGACCGGACGGGCCGCCGCCAAGGAGGTCGGCGGGCTCTTCGTGCACACCGACGTCACCGACCCGTACATGGTCGAGGCGCTGTTCGACGAGGCGTACGAGACCTGCGGCAGCGTGGACGTCGCGTTCAACAACGCCGGCATCTCCCCGCCCGAGGACGACTCGATCCTGACCACCGGCCTGGACGCCTGGCACAGGGTCCAGGAGGTCAACCTGACCTCGGTCTACCTGTGCTGCAAGGCCGCGCTGCCGTACATGCGCCGGCACGGGCGGGGCTCGATCATCAACACCGCCAGCTTCGTGGCCCGGATGGGCGCGGCCACCTCGCAGATCTCCTACACCGCCTCCAAGGGCGGGGTGCTGGCGATGTCCCGCGAGCTGGGCGTGCAGTTCGCCCGGGAGGGCATCCGGGTCAACGCGCTCTCGCCCGGACCGGTGGACACCCCGCTGCTGCGCGAGCTGTTCGCCGCGGACCCGGAGCGGGCCGCCCGCCGGCTGGTGCACATCCCGCTCGGCCGGTTCGCCCGCGCCGAGGAGATCGCCGCCGCGGTGGCCTTCCTGGCCAGCGACGACTCCTCGTTCATCACCGCGAGCGAGTTCCTGGTGGACGGGGGCATCTCCGGGGCCTACGTGACGCCGCTGTAGGGTCCGCCCGGCCCGGCGCGCGGGTTCTCACCGGAATCTCATCGAAAACGGCGGGAATTCCGTGCTGCGCTGATTTCGCGTTTATCCGGCTGCCTTTAGATTCTCTGTCGTGAGTGAGCAGATTCCCGCCGGGTGGTACCCGGACCCCAAGGACACCACCAGTGACCCGAGGCCCCAGCGGTGGTGGGACGGCAGGGGCTGGACGGCCGACACCCGGCCCGCACCCTCGGACGCCCCGGCACCGGCCGCGCCGGAGCCGGCTGCCGCGGACCAGGGACCGGCCGCCGCCGCGGACCCGGGGGCGGGACCGGCCGGGCGGCCCACGGTGCTGGAGGGCGAGGTGCTCGACAGCGGCCCGACCGTCCGCTACCCGGAGCCGCCGCCCTTCGGCACCGCCTACGGCTCGCCCGCCGGACCGCCGCGCCGGCCCCGGCGCCGGCCCTCCAAGCTGGTGCTGGCGACGGCCGTCGCCGCCCTGCTCGGCCTGGGCGCCGGCTCGGGCATCACCTACCTCGCGATGGACGGCCACGGGGACCGCCCCAAGCGCAGCGCCCGCCCGGCCCCGCAGTCCGACGGCAACGGCCCGTGGGGCGGCGTCCCGGACTTCGGCGACCCCGGCAACGGCGGTGACGGGAACGGCGGCGGGAGCGGCAAGGGCGGGAGCGGCGGCAACGGCGGCAGCGGCAAGGGCGGCGGTAAGCCCCGCCCGAGCGCCGACCAGGCGATCGACGTGGTCAACCGGCTCACCCTGCCCGTCCCGGACGGCTGGGAGGCCGGCACCACCGACAAGGGCTACGCCGTGCTCAGCGTCGGCTCGTACACCTGTGCGGGCGGCCAGGGCGAGTGCTCCCTCGGCGGGGTGAACACCGGCCGGATCGACGGCGGCGGCACCGACGTCCAGGCGGCGGCCAAGGCCGACATCGCGTCGGCGGCCAAGGACGCGTACGGCGAGGTCACCGGGCACCAGGAGCTCAAGTCCGAGGCCGTGAAGGTCAACGGCAAGGACGGCTACCTGGTCCGCTGGAAGGTGGACGCGCCCAAGGGCAACAACGGCACCGTGCAGACCGTGGTCTTCCCGTCCGCCGACGGGAAGTCGCTGGTCTCGGTGCACTTCGGCTTCGACATCGCCGACAAGTCGCCGGACGTCGCGGTGATGGACACCATCCTCCAGGGCATCACCGACTACAAGGGCAAGCTGCCGGGCATCCCCGGACTGCCCGGGACGGGCTCCGGCTCCGGCGGCCCCGGGGGCACCACCACCTGAGCCCCGCGCTCCTCACACGGCGGCGGCCCACCCGGGAGGGAACCCTCCGGGTGGGCCGCCGCTCTTGGAACGTGCCACGGGACCGGGCCGGACGGGGGTGTGGCCGGCCCGGTCCCGCGCCCGGCGTCAGGAGTCGCGTCGAACAGCCTCGACACGACGGCGCCGGAGCACCATGCCGGCCCAGCCGGCACCGATCGCGGCCGCGCCCGCGAGCAGCAGCGGACCGGTGGCCGAGGTGCCGCCCACGGCCGCGGCGGCGGTCGGGACCACCTGGCCGGCCGGGGAGTCCGGGTCCCCGCCGTGGCCGTGGTGGGCGACCGTGGACCTGGACGCGTCGGCCGCGATCTGGGCGTCGCTCGGCGCGGCCGGGGCCTGGGCGGCGAGCGCCGACACGGCCGTGGCGGAGGCGCCGAAGTCGACGTCGGAGCAGGCGTAGAAGGCCTCCGGGCTGTCGCTGCGCTGCCACACCGTGTACAGCACCTGGCGGCCGGTGCGCTGCGGCAGGGTGCCGGAGTAGGAGTACGAGCCGTTGACGGTGTTGCGGTCGACCTGCACCTTGGCCACCGGGGTCGGGTCGAGGTCCGACCACTTCAGCGGCTTGGTCGGGTCGTAGCCCGCCTTGGTGATGTAGACGGTCTGGGTGCCGACGTGCGGCGCGGTGGCGCGGAACTGGAAGGTGAAGGCGCCGGCCTTCACCGCGGTGGCCGGCCAGTCGGTGCGCGGCCAGTCCAGCGCCGCGTACTTGTCGCGGTTGGCCGAGCAGAGCTTGCCGTCCGGGATCAGCGCCTGGTGGTTGCCGGCGGCGCTGCCGATGTTGACCTCGTTCCAGTCGTACAGCGGCTGGGTGCCGCTCGCGGCGACGAGGTCCTTGCAGATCTGGGACACCGGGTGCTCGGGGCCCTCGGCGAAGCAGGCGGCGATCCGGCTCACGGGGTTGGTCATCGTGCCGTGGGCGCTGGCGGTGCCGGCGGTGGCACCGGCCACCGCGACGACCGCGGCGCCGATCACGCCGACGGACAGGGCACTTCGCTTGATGGACATGGGGTGGGGACTCCTTGACCGTCGTTCCGGGCGAGTGTGGGGGAACGGGCACGCCTGCCCGTTCGGGAGCCGCCGGCCCGGCGCGCGGCCCCCGGCCAGAGCGTAGGATTGGTCTGGACCAGATGGCAATAGTCGCGCGTGCTGTGCTTGTTGACGGACTGTAGGGCCCCGAGCAGCGCAAAGGCCCGACGGACGGCTGTGGTTAGCCGTTCCATCGGGCCCCTTTAAGGCTCCGGAAAGGTCAGCGTCGCAAGTCGTGGATGATGCCGGCCTGGATCACGAGATCGCTGTTGACGGTCGAGTTCCCGTCGATGGTGTTGATGATGTACGTCCCGCCGACCTTGCTGAACCGTCCGGGCGCGAACTCCTCGAGGATCTCGAAGAGCTCCTCGGCCGCCTCCGGTTCCGCCCGGAACAGCGCGCGCAGCCGGTTGCGGAGGGCGGCGGCCTGGTCGGCCAGGACCTCCTCGTCGCCGTCGGCCTCCAGCACCTCGGCGCGGATCAGCTCCAGCTCGGCGCCCGCCTCCTCGTCCCGCTCGCCGCGGCCGAACAGCCGGGCGAATCGCGAACTGGCCTGGTTCCACGCGGCGGTGGCCATCAGGCCGGCCACGGAGGTCGCCCCGGACCTCACCATCTCCTGCACGAGTTCGGCGTCCATGCGGTCCCCTTGCTTGTTCGTGGTGTCGGTACCACGGTAGGGCACAGGTCGGACGGAGCGTCAGAGGAACGTCTTCCCCTCACCCCGGTACGTCGGCACCGTCCGGACGATCCGGTCGCCCTCGATGAGGTGCAGCTCGGCGAAGCGTTCGCACAGCTCGCCCGCCTTGGCGTGCCGGAACCAGACCCGGTCGCCGATCAGCAGGTCGTCCGCCGCCGGGCCGAGCAGCGGGGTCTGCACCTCCCCGGCGCCCTCCATCGGGTCGTAGCGCAGCCCGGCGGGCAGGTACGGCACCGGCGAGCGGTCCGGCCCGGCCGCGCCGGAGGCCGGGTAGCCGCCGCCGAGGACGGTGACCACGCCGAGGCCGGGGCGGCGCACCACCGGCTGGCCGAACAGCGCGGCCGGCCGGCCCCGGAAGGAGCGGTAGTTGTCGAACAGCTGCGGCTGGTAGAGCCCGGAGCCGGCCGCCACCTCGGTGACGGCGCGCTCCGTCACGGTGGACTCCACGCTGCCGGTGCCGCCGCCGTTGACGAACTCCAGGTCGGCGACCTGCCGCAGCCGCCGGACCGCCGCCGCCCGGCGCTCGGCCAGCTCGGTCCGGGCCTTGGCCTGCATCAGCCGGATCAGCTGCGAGCGCACCGGCCGTCCGGGCACCCGGTCGCCCACCCCGGCGACGTGCCCCTCGTACGCCATCAGGCCGACCACCCGGAAGCCCCGGCGGCGCTGGACGAGCTCGGCGAAGGCGCCGAGGTCCTCGGGGGTGCGCAGCGGCGAGCGCCGGGCGCCCACCCGGACCCGGCCGCCGAGCAGGTGCAGCGAGGTGTCCAGCTCCAGGCAGACCCGCACCTCGGCGTCGCCGCCGCGGGCCTCGTCGATCAGGTCCAGCTGGGCCGGGTCGTCCAGGACGACGGTGATCCCGCGGGCGGCCTCCGGGTCGGCGGTCAGCTCGGCGAAGCCGGCCCGGTCGGCGGACGGGTAGGCGAGCAGGATGTCGCGGAGGCCGGCGCGGGCCAGCCAGAGGGACTCCTCCAGGGTGAAGCTCATCACCCCGAGGTAGCCGTCCACCGCCAGCGCCCGCTCCAGCAGCGCCCGGCAGCGGAGCGACTTGCTGGCCAGCCGGATCGGCTTGCCGCCCGCCCGGCGGACCAGGTCGGCGGCGTTCGCGTCGAACGCGGCGAGGTCCACGACGGCCACGGGCCCGTCCAGGTGGGCGGTGGCGCGGTCGTACCGGAGGCGGTCGGAGACCGGGGCGGGCGCGGTCGCGGGTGCGTCGAGGATCACCATGGCCGCAGGGTGCCACACCGCACTACCGGTGGGTAGGCCCCGTGCGGGGAAACTGCGGGGAGGCCCTGGCGGGCGGGGGACGTGCAGCGGAATGGGGCCGCTCGGGCGCGGTGGCATAGGGTCGGGCGGGTGGACCGCAAAGACTTCTCCAACCCGGCGTTCGTCGGCAAGAGCATCCCGAATCCCGGTTTCTCCGACGACGACGGCACCGCCGACCCGGCGCTCACCGAGGCGCTCGACCGCTGGTCGCGGGACCGCGCGGCCGAGCCGGAGGTGCTCGCGGCGCTGACCCCCACCCGGTTGATGGTCCCGATCGTCGCGATCCTCGGCGAGGTCGAGGTGAGCCCGGAGGGGCACCGGCACGAGAAGACCAGTGACATGGCCGTGCCGGTGCTGGAGGCCCCGGACGGCCGCCGCGCGCTGCCGGCCTTCACCTCGCTCGAATCGCTGACCCGCTGGCGCGCCGACGCCCGCCCGGCGCCGACGGCGGCCCCGCAGGCCGCGATGGTCGCCTTCGCGGAGCGTGCCGACACCCTGCTGATCGACCCGGCCGGGCCGGTGCCGTTCCAGCTGAGCGGCGCCCGGCTGCGGGCGCTGGCGGAGAACCGCCCGTTCCTGCCGCCGGTCCGGGACCCGGAGGTGCGCGAGGCGGTCCGCGGGCTGCTGGCGGCCGAGCCGCAGGTGGTCACCGGGCTGCTGGCGGCCTCGGACGGTTCGGACGGGGTGCTCGCGGTGGTGTTCGACCCGGCGCTGGACCAGGCCGGGCTGCAGGCGGCCGCGCAGCGGGTCGGGCAGGCGGTGGCCGCCGACCCGGTGCTGCGGGTGCGGCTGGACCGGGGGCTGGACCTCGCGGTGCTGCCGCCCGGCGCGGAGCTGCCGGGGGAGCCGCTCTACAAGCGGTAGCCCCCCAAGGCCGGCACCCCCCCCGAAAGCCGGTACCCCCGAGGGCCGGTGGGCGCGGGCAGTGGTGGACGCGAAGGGAGCGCCCCGGGCGGGGCGCTCCCTTCGCGAGCGGGCTCAGGAGTAGACCGGCCCGGTGAACTTCTCGCCCGGGCCCGCGCCCGGGGCGTCCGGGACGACCGAGGCCTCGCGGAACGCGAGCTGGAGCGAGCGCAGCCCGTCCCGCAGCGGCGCGGCGTGGAAGTTGCTGATCTCCGGGGCGCCGGCGCTGACCAGCCCGGCCAGCGCGGTGATCAGCTTGCGGGCCTCGTCCAGGTCCTTGTCCTTCTCGCCGCCCTCGGCGAGACCGCACTTGACGGCGGCGGCGCTCATCAGGTGCACCGCGACGGTGGTGATCACCTCGACGGCCGGGACCTCGGCGATGTCGCGGGTGAGGTCGTCGAAGCCGATCGCGTCGTCCTCAGCGCCGGGGTTCTGGGTGGGCTCGCTGCTCAAGGGGGGCTCGTTCCGTTGTGCCGTGTGGGTACACGTGGAGCGTACAAGGGGCCCCGCGGCGGGGCGGAATAGCGTTCGACGGCACGACGCTGTAAGCTTCGAGACTGACCGGCCGGGTTCCCTCACGGGTCCCTGGCCAGCAAGAGGAGGCTCCACCGAGGAGGCCCGAGAGGGCAAGCCACGAAAGTCTCCCACCCGATCGGCCTCGCGGTCGACGGGTCCCGGTCCGCGACGGGCGCCCCTGGCGCCGAGTCGCCCGCAACGCCCCTCACCGGGCGTCGCCCCCGGTTGTGTGGAGCCCCGCTTGTACCGAGCGGGGCTTTTTTCGTGCGGCGGTGTACCCACCGGGCAGCGCAGCACGAATGAAGCCCCGCCCAGTGGTCGAGTCCACTACGTGCGACCGCCGTCCGACGGCCGCATCGCAGAAGGTGCAACCGAGGAGGCCCCATCAGCACCGAGCCCCGCATCAACGACCGGATTCGCGTCCCCGAGGTGCGACTCGTCGGTCCCAGCGGCGAGCAGGTCGGCATCGTGCCGCTTGCCAAGGCGCTGGAGCTCGCGCAGGAGTACGACCTCGACCTGGTCGAGGTCGCGGCGACCGCCCGGCCGCCGGTGTGCAAGCTCATGGACTACGGCAAGTTCAAGTACGAGTCGGCCATGAAGGCCCGTGAGGCGCGCAAGAACCAGGCGCACACGGTCATCAAGGAGATGAAGCTCCGGCCGAAGATCGACCCGCACGACTATGACACCAAGAAGGGTCACGTCGTCCGGTTCCTCAAGCAGGGCGACAAGGTCAAGATCACGATCATGTTCCGCGGTCGTGAGCAGTCCCGCCCCGAGCTGGGCTTCCGTCTGCTCCAGCGGCTCGCCGACGACGTCCAGGACCTGGGCTTCGTCGAGTCCTCGCCGAAGCAGGACGGCCGTAACATGATCATGGTCCTTGGCCCGCACAAGAAGAAGACCGAGGCGATGGCCGAGGCCCGCGCCCTCGCGGACGCCCGCAAGGCCGAGCGTCAGGGCCGCACCGCCGGCTCCGACGCCGCCGCGGACGACGACGTGGCGGTTGACGACGACGCCGTGACCGACGACGCCGTGACCGAGGCGCAGGACGCCCCGGCCGAGGCGCCGGCCGCCGAGGCCGACGCTCCGGTCGAGCAGCCGGCCGCCTCCCAGGGCGCCTGAGCCTTCACCGGCCAGGAGGTCCGGGAGACCGGCCCACAGGGTGACGGGGCGGCCCGCCCGGTCACCGCAGATCCATCCAGTTCACGCCCGCGTGGCAGCCGCCGCGCGGGCGTGGACGGGACCGACGAGGAGATACGGCGAAATGCCGAAGCAGAAGACGCACAGTGGCGCCAGCAAGCGCTTCAAGATCAGTGGCTCTGGCAAGGTGCTGCGCGAGCGCGCCGGCCGCCGCCACCTCCTGGAGCACAAGCCCTCGACGCTGACCCGCAAGCTGGCCGGGACGATCGAGCTGGCCCCCGCTGACGCCAAGAAGATCAAGAAGCTTCTCGGCAAGTGATCGCCCTCCCGCCCGGCGCGAGCCGCAAGCGGGGCAGCTGATCCTTCCCGACCCATTCGAATGACGGACCACGTGAAGTAGTCCGTGGTCCAACCCAAGGAGTAATCAAGTGGCACGCGTCAAGCGGGCAGTCAACGCCCACAAGAAGCGCCGGGTCATCCTGGAGCGCGCCAGCGGCTACCGTGGCCAGCGTTCGCGCCTGTACCGCAAGGCCAAGGAGCAGGTCACCCACTCGCTGGTCTACAACTTCAACGACCGCAAGAAGCGCAAGGGCGACTTCCGTCAGCTGTGGATCCAGCGCATCAACGCTGCGGCCCGTGCCAACGGCATCACCTACAACCGCTTCGTGCAGGGCCTGAAGGCCGCCAGCGTCGAGATCGACCGCAAGATGCTGGCCGACCTGGCCGTCAACGACCCGGGTGCGTTCGCCTCCCTGGTCGAGGTCGCCCAGAAGGCGCTGCCGGCCGACGTGAACGCCCCGAAGGCCGCCGCCGACGCCGCCTGATCTTCCGAGATCGGTTGAGCTCCGACCGGGCCCGCAGGTTCGCCTGCGGGTCCGGTCCTGCTTCTGCCCCTCCTTCAGCGCCTCCAGAGAACGAGACCATGCCGAGCACCGACACCCCCCTGCTGACCTCCCTGCGCTCGCCGCGCGTCGTCGCCGCCCGCCGGCTGGCCAAGCGCAACCAGCGCACCAAGGAGCGCCGGTTCCTGGCCGAGGGCCCGCAGGCGGTCCGGGAGGCCGTTGCCTTCGGCAGGCTGCCGGGCACCGGCGAGCACGCCGTGGTCGAGGTCTACGCGACGCCGGAGGCCGCCGAGCGGCACGCCGGCATCGTCGACGCCGCCCTGGCGGAGGGGCTGCCGGTGCTGACCGCCACCGACGAGGTGATCGCCGGGATCTGCGACACGGTGACCCCGCAGGGCATCGTGGCGCTCTGCCGCTTCATCGACACCCCGTTCGCCGAGGTGCTCAGGGCCCGCCCCAAGCTGGTCGCGGTCCTCGCCCACGTGCGCGACCCCGGGAACGCCGGCACCGTGCTGCGCACCGCCGACGCGGCCGGCGCGGACGCCGTGGTGCTCACCGACGCCTCGGTGGACCTCTACAACCCGAAGGCCGTCCGGGCCTCCGTGGGCAGCCTGTTCCACCTGCCGGTGGCGGTCGGCGTGCCGGTCGAGGAGGCCGTCGGGAAGCTGCGCGAGGCCGGCGTCCGGGTGCTCGCCGCGGACGGCGCGGGGGAGCGGGACCTGGACCGGGAGCTGGACGAGGGCACCCTGGGCGCGCCCGGTGCGTGGGTGTTCGGCAACGAGGCGTGGGGGCTTCCGGAGGAGACCCGCGCGCTCACCGACGAGGTCGTGCGCGTCCCGATCCACGGCCACGCGGAGAGCCTCAACCTGGCCACCGCCGCGGCCGTCTGCCTGTACGCCTCGGCCCGCGCCCAGCGTTCGCCCGGCGGCTGCCGCTCGAACGCCTGACCCGGCCGGGGGCGCGTCCGGATCACCCGTTGCAAGCCCTACTGCACGGGCCTGGGAGGCGCTAGGGTCTGCCTCGGTGGGGGGAACGGCACGGTGGGTAATCGGGGAGGCAACCCATGGTCGGCAGCGGGCCCGAGCTCGACCCGGACGACCTGCCGGACGGCCTGGTGGTCGCCGACGCGCTGGGCCGGGTGGTCTGCTTCAACCGGGCCGCGGCCCGGCTCACCGGCGTGCTCCCGCAGGCCGCGCTCGGCAGCGTGCTGGAGGACGCCCTCCCGCTGGAGGACCTGGACGGCCGCCGCTGGTGGCAGCTGACCGACCCGTACGGCGGCCTGGCCATCCGCACCCGCCAGCCGGAGCGCAACCTGCTGCTGCCCGGGGGGCGCGAGGTGCTGGTCTCCGCCCGGTACGTGCGCAGCGCGCCGGGCGGGCCGCTGGAGCGGCTGGTGATCGCCCTGCGCGGCACCGAGGCCCGGCGCCGCACCGAGCGCAGCCACGCCGAGCTGATCGCCACCGTGGCGCACGAGCTGCGCTCCCCGCTGACCAGCGTCAAGGGCTTCACGGCGACGCTGCTGGCCAAGTGGGAGCGGTTCACCGACGGGCAGAAGCGGCTGATGCTGGAGACGGTGGACGCCGACGCCGACCGGGTCACCCGGCTGATCGCCGAGCTGCTGGACATCTCCCGGATCGACTCCGGCCGGCTGGAGCTGCGCAAGCAGGTGGTCGACCTGGCCGCGGCGGTGCGCCGGCACGTCGAGCGCAAGGTCGCCACCGGCATCGCCGAGGACCGCTTCGACATCCGGATCGCCGAGCCGCTGACCGTCCTGTGGGCCGACCCGGACAAGATCGACCAGGTGCTCGCCAACCTGCTGGAAAACGCGGTGCGGCACGGCGAGGGAACTGTCACCATCGAGGTGGCACCGGCCAAGGAGGTCGTCGAGGCGCCCCTCTGGGAGCGCGGCGGCACCCCGCCCCGCATCGTGGAAGGCACAGCGGTCACCGTGAGCGACGAAGGCAGCGGAATCCCCGAGGAGTCGATGCCGCGCGTCTTCACCCGCTTCTGGCGCGGCTCCAAGCGCGGCGGCACGGGCCTGGGCCTCTACATCGTCAAGGGCATCGTGGAGGCCCACGGCGGCTCGATCCGCGTCGACCGCGCGCCCGGCGGCGGCGCCCGGTTCCGATTCATCCTGCCCGCCGGGGTACCCGACTTCATGCTCTGAAGGAGCGTGGACGACGAGCACCGAGTGCTCCGTGCCGTACCGGCCGCTCCCGAGCGGGCCGGACGTCGCTCCCCGGACGGGCTTCGCGGCAGCGGTGATACCCGCTGCGACTACACTCGACCTTTGGCGTTGGCCCAAAGACCTTGAGCACGGACGAGCAGGAGCACGGGAAAGATAGAGATGTCGGCACCCAACAAGTCGTACGACCCGGTCGAGGTCGAGGCCCTGAAGCCCGAGGTGGTGGAGCAGGCGCGGGACGAGGCGGTCGCCGCGTTCGCCGCCGCCGGTTCCCTGGACGAGCTGAAGCAGGCCAAGGTCGCCCACACCGGCGACCGCTCCGCGCTCTCTCTCGCCAACCGCGAGATCGGCGCCCTGCCCCCGCACGCCAAGGCGGCCGCCGGAAAGCTGATCGGCCAGGCCCGCGGGGCCGTCAACCAGGCCCTCGCCAAGCGGCAGGCCGAGCTGGAGGCGGAGCGGGACGCCCGCGTGCTGGTCGAGGAGGCGGTGGACGTCACGCTGCCGTACGACCGCGCCCCGCGCGGCGCCCGGCACCCGCTGACCACCATGGCCGAGCTCATCGAGGACACCTTCGTCGCGATGGGCTACCAGGTCGCGGAGGGCCCCGAGGTCGAGGCCGAGTGGCTCAACTTCGACGCCCTCAACCTGGGCCCGGACCACCCGGCCCGCTCGATGCAGGACACCTTCTTCGTCCAGGCCCCGGACGGCTCCGCCGACTCCGGCGTGGTGCTGCGCACCCAGACCTCCCCGGTCCAGGCGCGCACCATGCTCGACCGCGAGCCGCCGATCTACGTGGTCTGCCCGGGCCGGGTCTACCGGACCGACGAGCTGGACGCCACCCACACCCCGGTCTTCCGCCAGGTCGAGGGCCTCGCGGTGGACGAGGGCATCACCTTCGCCGACCTCAAGGGCACCATCGAGGTGCTGGTCGAGAAGCTGATCGGCGGCGGCCTGGAGCTGCGCTGGCGCCCGTCGTACTTCCCGTTCACCGAGCCGAGCGCGGAGATCGACCTCCAGTGCTTCGTGTGCCGCGGTGCGAGCGTCGGCAACCCGGACCGGCCCTGCCGGACGTGCTCCTCCGAGGGCTGGATCGAGCTCGGCGGCTGCGGCGTGGTCAACCCGCGGGTGCTGGTCGCCTGCGGTGTCGACCCCGACCGCTACAGCGGCTTCGCCTTCGGCCTGGGCCTGGAGCGGATCCTGATGAATCGTCACAACGTCGCCGACATGCGCGACATGGTCGAGGGTGACGTCCGCTTCACCCTCCCGTTCGGGATGGAGATCTGATGCGCGTCCCGCTTTCCTGGCTGCGCGAGTACGTCGACCTGCCGGCCGGCGAGACCGGCCGTGACGTCGCGGAGCGCCTGGTCCGGGCCGGCCTGGAGGTCGAGACCGTCGAGCAGCTCGGCGCGGACCTCAAGGGCCCGCTGGTGGTCGGCGAGGTGCTCTCCATCGAGGAGCTGTCCGGCTTCAAGAAGCCGATCCGGCACTGCTTCGTGAACGTCGGCGACGCCAACGGCACCGGCGAGCCGCAGGAGATCGTCTGCGGCGCGACCAACTTCGCCGTCGGCGACAAGGTCGTGGTCGTGCTCCCGGGCGCGGTGCTGCCCGGCCCGTTCCCGATCGCGGCCCGCAAGACCTACGGCCACACCTCGGCCGGCATGATCTGCTCCGCCCGCGAGCTGGGCATGGGCGACGACCACAACGGCATCATCGTGCTCCCGCCGGAGTACGAGCCCGGCACCGACGCGATCGAGCTGCTCCAGCTCGTCGACGAGGTGCTCGACATCGCCGTCACCCCGGACCGCGGCTACTGCCTGTCCATGCGCGGCGTGGCCCGTGAGGCCGCCGCCGCGTACGGGCTGCCGCTGGCCGACCCGGCGCTGCTCGACGTGCCGCCGGCGAACTCCTTCGGCTACCTGGTGAAGGTCAACGACCAGGCCGGCTGCGACCGCTTCGTGGCCCGTACGGTCGTCGGCGTCGACCCGAACGCCAAGTCCCCGATCTGGCTCCAGCGCCGGCTCCAGAAGTCGGGCATCCGTCCGATCTCGCTGACCGTCGACATCACCAACTACGTGATGCTGGAGGTCGGCCAGCCGCTGCACGCCTACGACAAGCAGCGCGTGGACGGCCCGATCGTGGTCCGCCGGGCGGAGCAGGGCGAGACCCTCACCACCCTCGACGGCGTGGAGCGCAAGCTCGCCGTCGAGGACCTGCTGATCTGCGACAACAGCGGCCCGATCGGCCTGGCCGGTGTGATGGGCGGCGCCTCCACCGAGATCCTCGACCCGGCCGCGGGCCCGGGCACCACCGAGGTGATCATCGAGGCGGCGCACTTCGACCCGGTCGCGATCGCCCGCAGCGCCAAGCGGCACAAGCTGCCCTCCGAGGCGTCCAAGCGCTTCGAGCGCGGCGTCGACCCGGAGGCCGCCCGCGCCGCCGCACAGCGCGCCGTCGACCTGCTGGTCCTGATCGCCGGCGGCACCGCCGAGGCCGGGGTCACCGACATCGCCGCCCCGCACCCGGTGCGCACCATCACCATCGCCGCCGACCTGCCCGACCGGGTGGCCGGCACCGCGTACGGCCGCGAGACCGTCACCCGGCGCCTGCAGGAGATCGGCTGCTCGGTCGCCGGCGCCGACGTCCTGGAGGTCACCCCGCCGACCTGGCGCCCCGACCTCACCGACCCGTACGACCTCGCCGAGGAGGTCATCCGGCTGGAGGGCTACGACAACGTCCCCGCCCGGATGCCGAACGTGCCCCCGGGCAAGGGCCTGACCGAGGCCCAGCGGGTGAACCGCCGGATCGGCGTCGCGCTGGCCGGGGCCGGCTACGTCGAGGTCAACAACTACCCGTTCCTCGGCGAGGCCGCCTTCGAGGCGCTCGGCCTGGAGGCGGACGACCGGCGCCGCCGCACGGTGAAGCTGGTCAACCCGCTGAACGACGAGGAGCCGGCGCTGCGCACCACGCTGCTGCCGGGCCTGCTCGGCGCGCTGCGCCGCAACGTCGGCCGGGGCAACACCGACCTGGCGGTCTACGAGACCGGCACCGTCTTCCTGCCCAAGGACGAGCTGAGCGTGGCCCCGCGTCCGGCGGTCGACCACCGGCCCAGCGACGAGGAGCTGGCCGCGCTGGACGCCGCGCTGCCGGACCAGCCGCGCCGGATCGCCGTCGCCCTCGCGGGCGAGCGGCTGCCGTCGGGCTGGTGGGGCAAGGGCGCCCAGGCCTCCTGGGCGGACGCCGTCGAGGCGGCCCGTACGGTGGCCCGCGCGGCCGGCGTCGAGCTGACCGTCCGTCAGGGCCAGCTGGCGCCGTGGCACCCGGGCCGCTGCGCCGAGCTGGTGGTGGCCGGCACCGACCGGGTGGTCGGCCACGCCGGTGAGCTGCACCCGCGGGTGGTCAAGGCGCTCGGGCTGCCGGCCCGTACCGCCGCGATGGAGATCGACATCGACCTGCTCACCGCCGACGGCGCCGAGCGGGTCGGCGGCCCGACCGTCTCCGGTTTCCCGGTGGCGACCCAGGACGTCGCGCTGATCGTCGACACCGCCGTCCCGGCCGCCGACGTCGAGGCCGCGCTGCGTGCCGGCGCGGGCGAACTGCTGGAGGCCATCCGGCTGTTCGACGTGTTCACCGGTGAGCAGGTCGGCGAGGGCAGGAAGTCGCTGGCGTACGCGCTGCGCTTCCGCGCGGTCGACCGCACGCTGACCGCCGACGAGGCCACCGCCGCCCGTGAGGCGGCCGTCGCCGAGGCCGTCGCCCGCACCGGCGCGGTGCTGCGCGGCGCCTGACGCGGCAGCACCCCAGGAAGGGGCCCCGCCCCGGACCACGCGTCCGGGGCGGGGCCCCTTCCGTCGCCCGGGCGCACGGTGCCCGGCCGCCCAAGATCTCTTGAAGAGGTTCCGTCAAAACCCTTGCGGGAGCACGGCCGGAGGCGTATTCCTACTTCTCGTTAGGAAAGTTTCCTAACCCCACGAGGAATCGGAGCGTCCCATGCGCCCTCAGCCCCGTCGTGCCCTCCGCATCGCCCTCGCCGCCGCCCTGGTGGCCGCTCCCCTGACCGTCGCGGCCACCTCGGCGGCCCAGGCCGCCCCGTCGCCGGCCGCCGCCGTCCAGTTCAAGGGGGTCGGGCTGGACGACCCGCACAAGAAGGACATCGCGATGCAGCTGGTGTCCAGCGCGGAGAACTCGTCGCTGGACTGGAAGGCCCAGTACAAGTACATCGAGGACATCAAGGACGGCCGCGGGTACACCGCCGGCATCATCGGCTTCTGTTCCGGCACCGGTGACATGCTGGAGCTGGTCCAGCACTACACCGACCTCAAGCCCGGCAACGTCCTGGCCAAGTTCCTGCCGGCGCTGGAGAAGGTCAACGGCTCCGACTCGCACGCCGGCCTCGGCTCCGCGTTCGAGAAGGCCTGGGCCACCGCCGCCAAGGACGCCGTCTTCCAGCAGGCGCAGAACGACGAGCGCGACCGGGTGTACTTCAACCCCGCCGTCAACCAGGCCAAGAGCGACGGCCTGCGCGCGCTCGGCCAGTTCGCCTACTACGACGCCATCGTCATGCACGGCCCCGGCAACAGCTCGGACAGCTTCGGCGGCATCCGCGCCGCCGCCATGAAGAAGGCCAGGACCCCCGCCCAGGGCGGCGACGAGGCCACCTACCTCAAGGCCTTCCTGGACGCCCGCAAGGTGGTCATGAAGAAGGAGGAGGCGCACTCCGACACCAGCCGGGTCGACACCGAGCAGCTGGTCTTCCTCAACGCGAAGAACTTCGACCTCAACCCGCCGCTGAAGTGGAAGGTCTACGGCGACAGCTACGCCATCAACAGCTGACGCCGCACCACACCGCCAGGGGCCCGGGGGGCCGGGACCCGCCCCCCGGGCCCCGGGGTTCGGGTCCCCCCGCCGGGGCGGGGCGGGCGGGGGGTGCCGAGTCAGCCCCGGCCGGCATGGGGGCCCCCCCGGCCCGGGGGCC
>NZ_JBIVSD010000002.1:117652-266223 GCF_044756065.1 Kitasatospora sp. NPDC092039
CACCCCGCCGCTGTTGTGTATGGTCTCCGGCGCCAGCTCCCCAAACACCCGCGCCCCCCCCCCCCCCCCCCCGGGGGCCGGGGGGCCGCCCCCCGCCCCCCGGGCCCCTGGTGTCCGGTACGCCGCGCAGGTCAGGCGCTCGCGGTGTAGTCGTAGAAGCCGCGGCCGGACTTGCGGCCCAGCAGGCCCGCGTCGACCATCCGGGAGAGCAGCGGGGGAGCGGCGTACAGCGGCTCCTTGTACTCGTCGTACATCGACTCGGCGATCGAGACGATGGTGTCCAGGCCGATCAGGTCGCACAGCCGCAGCGGGCCCATCGGGTGGGCGCAGCCGGCCTCCATGCCCTTGTCGATGTCGGAGGCGGTGGCCACGCCCGACTCGAACATCCGCACCGCGGACAGCAGGTACGGCACCAGCAGCGCGTTGACCACGAAGCCGGCCCGGTCGCGGGCGCGGATCGGCTCCTTGCCGAGCACCTGGGAGGCGAAGGCCTCGACCCGCTCGGTGGTGGTCGCCGAGGTGGTCAGGGTCGGGATGACCTCGACCAGCTTCTGCACCGGCGCCGGGTTGAAGAAGTGCAGGCCGATCACCTGCTCCGGGCGGGTGGTGGCGGCGGCCAGCTTGACGATCGGGATCGAGGAGGTGTTGGAGGCCAGGATCGCGTCGCGGCGCTCGACCACCCGGTCCAGGGTCTCGAAGATCCGGACCTTGACGTCCTCGCGCTCGGCGACGGCCTCGACCACCAGGTCGCGGTCGGCGAAGTCGGACAGGTCGACGGTGAAGGACAGCCGGGCCATCGCCTCGTCCCGCTGCTCGGGGGTCAGCTTGCCCCGCTTGACCGCCGTGTCCAGGGAGTTGGTCAGCCGGGTGCGGCCGAACTCCAGGGCCTCACCGCTGGCCTCCGACACCAGGACGTCCAGCCCGGCCCGGGCGAAGACCTCGGCGATACCCGACCCCATCAGGCCGCAGCCGATCACTCCGACGCGCGCGATGTCACTCACTCAGTTGCCCTTCGACGGTGCTGGGGGTCGCCCAGCTACGGGTGGC
Organism: Kitasatospora sp. NPDC092039; assembly: GCF_044756065.1. NCBI lineage: Bacteria > Bacillati > Actinomycetota > Actinomycetes > Kitasatosporales > Streptomycetaceae > Kitasatospora > Kitasatospora sp. NPDC092039. Next base: position 118,700 of record NZ_JBIVSD010000002.1, read on the forward strand.
CCAGCGAGCTGCTGGACGACGGGCCGGTGTACCGGAATGGGTGCACCGGTCACCGCCCCGACGACGTTACTACTCCGTACCGGCCAGTAGGTCACCCCCTCCCCGGCAGGGTGCCACCACCGGGAATCCCCCGAACGAGTGACGCGGCGCCCCCGGACCCGTGTGCCCGGGGCCTGCTCCGCCCGGCGGCCGACAGAATGCCGCAGACGGGGAGGGGGCGGAAGCGGACACGGCCGGGGGCCCGAAGGGAGCACAGGGTGTCGACGGGATCGCTCGCGGGACAGGTCGCCCTGGTCACCGGCGCCGGCCGGGGCATCGGCCGGGAGCTCGCCATCGGCCTGGCCGCCGAGGGGATGGCCGTCGGCCTGGTCGGCCGCACCCACGAGACGCTGACCGACACCCTCAAGGAGTGCGTCAGACGGGGCTCGCGGGGCGTCGCCGTGACCGCCGACGTCACCCGCCCCGGGTCGGTCCGCGAGGCGGTCCGGGTGGTCGAGCGCGACCTCGGACCGATCGACCTGCTGGTCAACAACGCCGGCCTGGTCGACCGCGCCGAGGTTCCGCTCTGGGAGACCGACGCCAACCAGTGGTGGCAGGTGGTCGAGACCAACCTGCGCGGCCCCTACAACCTGCTGCGCTGCGTGCTGCCCGGCATGGTCGCCCGCCGGCGCGGCCGGGTGGTCAACCTGAACTCCGGCTTCGCGCTGCGCCCGGACGGCCACTACACCGCGTACGCCACCTCCAAGGGCGCGCTGCTCCAGCTCTCCGACAACATGGCGGACTCGCTCGCCCGCAACGGCATCGTCGTCCTCGACATCAGCCCGGGCGCGGTGGCCACCGACATGACCGCCGGGATGCCGATGTTCAAGGACGCCAGGTCCTGGGACTCCATCCCGTACATGGTCGCGGTCACCGTGGACGCCGCCCGCGGCCGCTTCGACGCACTGCACGGGCGGTTCATCCACGCCGGCCGGGACAACCTGGAGGACCTGGTCAACCGGGCCGACGAGATCCGCGCCGCGGACGCCCGCACGCTGCGGCTGCGCCCGTACAAGGACGACGACCCGATGGTCTGAGCGCGCCCTCAGGCGCAGAGCTGGCTGGCGGTCACCGGCTTGAGCCCCGCCCTGGCCAGCCCGTCCAGGATCCCGGGCAGCGCGTCCACCGTGCACTGGTGCCCCATGTGCAGCGCCACCACCGACCCGCCGCGCACCGAGTTCAGCACCCGGCGCTGCAGCTCGGCGGCCGACGGGTCGCCGTAGTCGCGCGGGTCGACGTCGAAGGACAGCACGTGCTCGTACCCGACCGCCCTGGCCTGCTCGCGCACCATCGGCGTGGCGTACTGCGCGGCGGACGGGCGGAACCAGCGGCCGATCGAGCCGGTGAGCCGCTGCAGGCGCTCCGCGCACTGGGCGATCTCGGCGCGCGCCTGGTCCGGCGTCATCGCCGAGATGTTGAGGTGGTTCTGGGTGTGGTTGCCCAGCTCGTGGCCGCCGTCCAGGATCCGCCGGGCCATCTGCGGCTGCTGGTCGAGCCAGCTGCCGACCACCATCACGGTCAGCCTGGCGCCGCGCTGCTCGGCGGCCTCCAGCAGGGCGGTGGCCAGCTTCGGGTCGCCGCTGCCGTGGACGGTGAGCGCCACGTTCCGGCCGGTGCGCGGCCCGTACGCGACCTCGACCGGGGTGCCGGGCGCCAGCGGCGGCAGCGCGGGCGGGGCCGGCGGGGCGGAGGGCTGGGTGGCGGCGGCCGCGGCGGCGGTCGGCCCACCGGCCGGACCGGGCTCCGCCGGGGCGGAGGGCGCGGGGGAGCCCGGGCCCTCGCCGCCGTTCCAGGCCGGGTCGGTGGTGTGCTGCGGGTCCACGGTGCCGGGGTGCGCGGCGAGCGCCCCCGGATCGGCCCGGCGGCGCGTTCCGGTGCCGCAGGCGGTGAGCAGGCCGCCGGTGGCGGCGAGGGCGGCGAGTCGGGCGGTGGTGCGCAGCACGGTGCGGCGGTCGGCAGTCATCGGCAGCCAGCATAGAGAGCGCGGTCCGGCCGGGCGATCCGGTACGACCGGCCGCACCGGCCCTTGACGTGGACACCGTCCGTCACCGGGTGTTGCGTGAACCTGAACTCCCGCTGTTTCCGCGGAGTGTCCTTGGATACGATCACCGCGCACCGCGTGACGGGCGGTGGCCAGACTCTTCCGGCATTGCGCATTGGGGGCGGACAGGATGTACGAGGACAGCGCGGCGACCGGCCGGAGCGCGGGCACCGAGTGGGACTGGGCCAGAGCCGACGACTGGCAGCCGCCGAGCGAGCTGGACACCGGTGTCCCGCACACCGCCCGGATGTACGACTACTACCTCGGCGGCAAGGACAACTTCGAGGCCGACCGCAAGGCCGCCCAGGCCGCGATATCCGCCTACCCCGCGCTGCCGCTGCTGGCCCGCACCAACCGGCAGTTCCTCGGCCGCGCCGTGGAGTTCGTGGCGGGCCGGGGCGTGCGCCAGTTCGTCGACATCGGCACCGGCATCCCGGCGGTCGGCTCCACCAGCGAGGTCGCCCAGCGCGTCGCCCCGGACGCCCGGGTGGTGTACGTGGACAACGACCCGATCGTCGCCACCCACGCCCGCGCCCTGCTGGCGAGCCACCCCGCCGGGCACACCTCGGTGATCGAGGCCGACCTGCGCGACCCGGCCGCGATCCTCGGCCACCCCGAGCTGGCCCGCGCCGTCGACCTCTCCCAGCCGGTCGCGCTGATGCTGGTCGCCGTCCTGCACTTCATCCGCGACGAGGACGGTGCGCAGCGGATCGTCCGCACCCTGCGCGACGCGCTCGCCCCCGGCAGCGCGCTGATCCTCTCCCACGGCAGCCCCGACTTCGCCTCCCGCGAGAGCGCCGCCGAGGGCACCCGGATCTACCGGAGCGCCAGCGCCCCGCTCGTGCTGCGCCCGCGCTCCGGCGTCGAACCCTTCTTCGGCGACTTCGAGTTCGCCGGCCCCGGGCTCGTCCAGCTCCCGCTCTGGCGCCCCACCGCCGGCCACGTGCCCACCTCCGAACTCCCCGAGGGCTGGCAGGACGTCTCGGCGTACGCCGGCGTCGCCTTCAAGAAGTAGAGCCCCTCCCCGCTCCGTCGCGTCCGGCCCCGGCGCCTCCCTCCTGCGCCCCCGGGACCGGACGGCAGAAGCCTACGGACCCTCACTGACATCCCCTCACCCCGGAGCCGGCCCGACGCCGTGACCGAGTCCCTGCCGCCGCTGCCCCCGGACGTCGCCGACCTCCTGCGGGCCGTCGACGCCCCGCCCCGCCTGGTCGCCCACCTCGCGCTGGTGCACGAGGCGGCCGAGGAGATCGCCGACTTCTGCGCCCGCGAGGGTCTGGCCTTCGACCGCGAGGCGGTCCGCTACGGCGCCGCCACCCATGACATCGGCAAGGTCCTCCACCCCGGGGAGCTCTCCGGCCCCGGCTCCCTGCACGAGGCCGCCGGACACCGGCTGCTGCTCTCCCACGGAGTCCCCGAGCACCTCGCCCGCTTCGCCCGCAGCCACGCGAGCTGGGGCGGACCCGGTGTGACCGTCGAGGAACTGCTGGTCAGCCTCGCCGACAAGGCCTGGAAGAACAAGCGCGTCCAGGACCTGGAGGACCGCGTGGTGGACCTCCTCGCCGCCGGCGGCAGGGAGCGCTGGGAGGCCTTCCTCGCGCTGGACGACCTGCTCACCCGGATCGGCGAGGACGCCCCGCGGCGGCTGGCCGTCCAGGCCGCCCATCCGGTCCGCACCGGGTGAAAACGGCGCGACAGGGCGGACGGGTCGGTGTTAGCTTCCGCGACATGGAACCCCTGAGTGAGAACGAGATCCGCGCGTCCTTCGTCAACTGCTCCAAGGGCGAGGCCCGCCGGCTCAACCTGCCCCGGGGCCTGGCCGAACTGCCCTGGGAGCACCTTGACTTCCTCGGCTGGCGGGACCAGGGCGCACCCGACCGCGCGTACCTGGTGGCGCCGTACGGCGGCGAGCTCGTCGGCGTGACGCTGCGCTCGCCGGTGATCCGGCGCAGCCTGACCAAGACCAACGTGTGCTCGCTGTGCATCACCGCGCACGCCGGGTCAGGGGTGGCGCTGCTCGCCGCCCGCCGGGCCGGGACGGCCGGGCGCGAGGGCAACACGGTCGGCACCTACATCTGCGCCGACCTGGCCTGCTCGCTGTACGTGCGCGGGCTGAAGAAGTCCACCCTGGTCACCCGGCCCGACGAGTCGCTGCCGCTGGAGCTGCAGATCGACCGTACGGTGGGCAACCTCGGCGGCTTCCTCGACAAGGTGCTGGCCACCGCCGCCGCGTGACGGACCGGTAGCGCTCAGTGTCCGCGCAGCTGGTCCAGCTCGCGGCGCTCCCGCTTGGTCGGCCGCCCGGTGCCGCGGTCCCGCGTCCCGGCCGCCGCGACGAACTCGCGCGGCGGCCGCGGCGGGCTGTTGTCGAGCAGGCACTCCGCCGCGACCGCGGCGCCGACCCGCTTGCGGATCAGCTTCCGCACCACCACGACCCGTTCGTAGCCCTCCTCGCGGACCCGGACCTCGTCCCCGGGCTTCAGTGCCTGGGCGGGCTTGGCCCGTTCGCCGTTCACCCGGACGTGCCCGGCCCGGCACGCGGCGGCCGCCAGCGCCCGCGTCCTGACCAGCCGGACCGACCAGATCCAGCTGTCCACCCGCACGCTTCCCTCGTGTTCAGCCATCCTCGGAGCCTAACCGAGACCTATCCGGCGCGCGGCGCCTCCTGGACCGCCCAGCCGTTCCCGTCCGGGTCGTTGAAGAACACGAAGTTGTTCCACGCCTCGCCGTGGCCGTCCACCCGGCCCCCCGTCACGAAGTGCTGGACGGGGCTGACCGGCACGCCCCGCGCCGTCAGTTCGGCGTGCGCCTTGTCGATGTCCGGCACCACCAGCTGGAGGCCCTTCACCGATCCGGGCGGCGAGTCGATCACCCCCTTGCCCACCACGATGGAGCAGGGCGAGCCGGGGGGAGTCAGCTGGACCACCCGGATCCCGTCCCGCAGCAGGGTGTCGTGGTCGACGGTGAACCCGACCTGCTCCTCGTAGAAGAGCTTCGAGCGGTCCACGTCGGACACCGGGACCACCACGACTTCGAGTTTCCACTCCATCGCCCTCACCCCTCTCGGTCGGGCTCTTCCAGTATCCGTCCGTAATCGCCCCCGGGGGCTGTCGGATAGCCTGGGAGCACGATGAATTCCCAGACCACGCCCGCCGCGACCCCGTCGAACACCACCATGGCCACCCCGTGGGGCACCTTGGAGCTCACCCGCTTCCCGGTGGACCCGCGCGAGCGGCTCCGGGCCTGGGACGCCGCCGACGAGTACCTGCTGCGCCACCTCGCGGGCGAGGCCGACAGCGCGGCCGGCGCCGCGACGGAACTGGCCGGCCGCACGGTCGCCGTCCTCGGTGACCGCTGGGGCGCGCTGACCACCGCGCTCGCCGGGCACCGGCCGCTGCAGATCACCGACTCCCACCTCGGCCGGCGGGCCACCCTGGCCAATCTGGCCCGGGCCGGCGCCGCCGTGGACGAGGCGCGGCTGCTGACCACCCGGGACGCGGTGCCGGAGCGGATCGACGTGCTGCTGGTGCGCGTCCCCAAGAGCCTGGCCCTGCTGGAGGACCAGCTGCACCGGCTCGCCCCCGCCGTCCACGAGGGCACCGTGGTGATCGGCACCGGCATGGTCACCGAGATCCACACCTCCACGCTCCAGCTGTTCGAGCGGATCCTCGGCCCGACCCGCACCTCGCTGGCGGTCCGCAAGGCCCGGCTGATCTTCTGCACCCCGGACCGGACCCTCGACCCCGGCCCCAGTCCGTGGCCGCACCGCTACGCGCTGCCCCCGGACGTCGGCCCCGCCTCCGGCCGTACCGTCGTCAACCACGCGGGCACCTTCTGCGCCGAACGGCTCGACATCGGCACCCGCTTCCTCCTCGCCCACCTGCCCGTCCCGGCGGCCGGCGCCCGGGTGGTGGACCTCGGCTGCGGCAACGGCGTGGTCGGCACGGCCGCGGCGCTGGCCGGGCCCGGCGCGGAGCTGGTGTTCGTGGACGAGTCGCACCAGGCGGTGGCCTCCGCCGAGGAGACCTTCCGCCTCAACCTGGGCCCGGACGCTCCGGCCGAGTTCCTGGCCGCCGACGCCCTGGCCCCGGACGTGGTCGCGGCCGGCTCGGTGGACCTGGTGCTCAACAACCCGCCCTTCCACTCCCACCAGGCCACCACCGACGCCACCGCCTGGCGGATGTTCACCGGCGCCAGGCGGGCGCTGCGGCCCGGCGGCGAACTCTGGGTGGTCGGCAACCGCCACCTCGGTTACCACGTCAAGCTGCGCCGCCTCTTCGGCAACTGCCAACTCGTCGCCGGCAACCCCAAGTTCGTGGTGCTGCGGGCCGTCAAGCGCTGACCCGGGCGGCTCTGCCCCGCCGGGATGCGACATGAACTCCTTGCATGAATTTTCCACCGCGCGTATATTCATGCCAAGTCGAAGGAGGAACGCCATGGCATTGCGAGTCGCCGTCGCCGGCGCGAGCGGTTACGCGGGCGGTGAGGTGCTGCGCCTGCTGCTCGGCCACCCGGAGGTGGAGATCGGGGCGCTGACCGGCGGCTCGAACGCGGGCACCGGACTGGGCGCGCTGCAGCCGCACCTCCTCCCGCTGGCCGACCGCGTCCTCGAGGCCACCACCCCCGAGGTGCTGGCCGACCACGACGTGGTGTTCCTGGCGCTGCCGCACGGACAGTCCGCCGCCGTCGCCGAGGAACTCGGCCCGAACGTCCTGGTGATCGACTGCGGCGCCGACTTCCGGCTCAGGGCCGCCGCCGACTGGGAGCAGTTCTACGGCTCCGCGCACGCCGGCACCTGGCCCTACGGCCTGCCCGAACTCCCCGGCCACCGCGCCGCGTTGAAGGGCAGCAACCGGATCGCCGTCCCCGGCTGCTACCCGACGGCCGTCTCCCTGGCGCTGTTCCCCGCGTACGCCGCGCGGCTCGCCGAGCCGGAGGCCGTGGTGGTCGCCGCCTCCGGCACCTCCGGCGCCGGCAAGGCCGCCAAGCCGCACCTGCTGGGCAGCGAGGTGATGGGCAGCGTCAGCCCGTACGGCGTCGGCGGCGTCCACCGGCACACCCCGGAGATGGCGCAGAACCTCACCCCGGTCGCGGGCGAGCCGGTCACCGTCTCCTTCACCCCCACCCTCGTCCCGATGCCGCGCGGCATCCTCGCCACCTGCTCGGCCAAGGCCAGGCCGGAGGTGACGGCCCGGAGCCTGCGCGCCGCGTACACCGAGGCCTTCGCGGACGAGCCCTTCGTCCACCTGCTGCCCGAGGGGCAGTGGCCGCAGACCAGCAGTGTCTACGGCGCCAACACCGCCCTGGTCCAGGTCGCCCTGGACGCCGCCGCCGGGCGGATCATCGCGATCAGCGCGATCGACAACCTGGTCAAGGGCACCGCCGGCGGCGCGGTGCAGAGCATGAACATCGCCCTGGGCCTGCCCGAGGAGCTGGGCCTTCCCGTGAACGGAGTCGCACCGTGAGCAACAGCACGAACGTCGGGGTGACCGCGGCCAAGGGCTTCCGTGCCGCCGGCGTGACCGCCGGCATCAAGGCCTCCGGCACCCCCGACCTCGCCCTGGTGGTCAACGACGGCCCCTCGCTCGCCGCGGCCGGCGTCTTCACCGCCAACCGGGTCAAGGCTGCGCCGGTGCTCTGGTCCGAGCAGGTCCTCAAGGGCGGCCGGGTGTCCGCCGTCGTGCTCAACTCCGGTGGTGCCAACGCCTGCACCGGCCCGCTCGGCTTCCAGGACACCCACGCCACCGCGGAGAAGGCGGCCGCGGAGCTGGGCCTCAACGCGGGCGAGGTCGCCGTCGCCTCCACCGGCCTGATCGGCGTGCGGCTGCCGATGGACGTCCTGCTGCCCGGGGTCGCCCTGGCCGCGGGCGAGCTCGACGAGGCCGGCGGCGAGGCCGCCGCGATCGCCATCAAGACCACCGACACGGTGCACAAGACCGCCCGGTTCACCAGCCCGGCCGGCTGGACGGTCGGCGGCATGGCCAAGGGCGCGGGCATGCTCGCGCCGAGCCTCGCCACCATGCTGGTCGTGCTCACCACCGACGCCGCCGTCGACAGCGCCGGCCTGGACGCCGCGCTGCGCGGCGCCACCCGCACCACCTTCGACCGGATCGACTCCGACGGCTGCATGTCGACCAACGACACCGTGCTGCTGCTCGCCTCCGCCGCCTCCGGCGTCACCCCGGAGCAGGCCGAGTTCGCCGAGGCCGTCCGGACGGTCAGCGCCGACCTGGCCCGCCAGCTGATCGGTGACGCCGAGGGCGCGAGCAAGGAGATCCGGATCGACGTCACCGGCGCCGCCACCGAGGACGAGGCGGTCGAGGTCGCCCGGACGATCAGCCGCAACAACCTGCTCAAGTGCGCCATCCACGGCGAGGACCCCAACTGGGGCCGGGTGCTGGCCGCGATCGGCACCACCTCCGCGGCGTTCGACCCGAACGAGCTGGACGTCGCCATCAACGGCGTCTGGGTCTGCCGGGCCGGCGGCGTGGGCGAGGACCGCGACCTGGTGGACATGAAGGGCCGCGAGGTCGTCGTCACCGCGAACCTCAACGCCGGTACGGCGGGCGCCACGCTGTGGACCAACGACCTGACGGCCGACTACGTTCACGAGAACAGCGCCTACTCGACCTGATCCGCGTCACTTCCTCCGCGGCACCCTGAGCGGCGACACCCGGTCCGCGGAACCGGAGCCGCGCCACCCGGCCCGCGCCACCTGATCCGCGACATCCTCCCCCAGCCTCCGGCCGGGGGACCCCCATCGACGAGGGAACCCGTGCAGATCGCACCCAAGGGCGAACAGGCCCGCAACAACACCGCGTTGCCCAAGGCCATGACGCTGATCGAGGCGCTGCCGTGGCTGGAGCGCTTCCACGGCAAGACCGTCGTGATCAAGTTCGGCGGCAACGCCATGGTGGACGACAGCCTCAAGGCCGCCTTCGCCCAGGACGTGGTCTTCCTGCGCTACGCCGGCCTGCACCCGGTCGTGGTGCACGGCGGCGGCCCGCAGATCAGCGCCCAACTCGACCGGCTGGGGCTGGAGTCGAGCTTCACCAACGGCCTGCGGGTCACCACCCCGGAGACCATGGACGTGGTCCGGATGGTGCTGGCCGGCCAGGTGCAGCGCGAGCTGGTCGGCCTGCTCAACGAGCACGGCCCGTTCGCGGTCGGCATGACCGGCGAGGACGCCCACACCATGACGGCGGTCAAGCGCTACGCGGTGGTGGACGGCGAGCAGGTCGACATCGGCCTGGTGGGCGACATCGTCAACATCGAGGCCGGCGCGGTGAAGGCGATGATCGCCGACGGCCGCATCCCGGTCATCTCCTCGATCGCCCGCGGCACCGACGGCCACGTCTACAACATCAACGCCGACACCGCCGCCTCCGCCCTCGCGGTCGCGCTCGGCGCCGAGATGCTCGTCGTCCTCACCGACGTCGAGGGCCTCTACAAGGACTGGCCGAACTCCGACGACGTGATCAGCCAGCTCACCGCGAGCGAGCTGGAGGAGCTGCTGCCCGACCTGGCCAGCGGCATGCTCCCCAAGATGGAGGGCTGCCTGCGCGCCGTCCGCTCCGGCGTGGGCACCGCCCGCGTGCTGGACGGCCGGGTGCAGCACAGCCTGCTGCTGGAGATCTTCACCGACGAGGGCATCGGCACGATGGTCGTGCCGGACGACGAACCGACCGTGACCGGGGGACTGGCATGACTGGCACGACTGGCGGGACCGGCACGACCCACAACGAGCGGCTCGCCGAGCGCTGGCAGCACTCCTTCACCGACAACTACGGCACCCCCCGCATCCCGCTGGTGCGCGGCGAGGGCAGCAAGCTCTGGGACGCCGACGGCAAGGAGTACACCGACCTGCTCGGCGGCATCGCCGTCAACGCCCTGGGCACCGCCCACCCGGCCGTCGTCGAGGCGGTGAGCCGGCAGATCGCCACCCTCGGCCACGTCTCCAACCTCTTCATGGCCGAGCCCACCATCGCGCTCGCCGAGCGGCTGCTGGAGCTGGACGGCCGCCCCGGCGGCCGGGTGTTCTTCTGCAACTCCGGCGCCGAGGCCAACGAGGCCGCCTTCAAGATCGGCCGGCGGACCGGCCGGACCCACCTGGTCGCCCTCCAGGGAGGCTTCCACGGCCGCACCATGGGCGCCCTCGCGCTCACCGGTCAGCCCGCCAAGCAGGACCCGTTCCGCCCGCTGCCCGGCGACGTCACCCACGTCCCGTTCGGCGACGTCGAGGCGCTGCGCGCGGCCGTCACCGAGGAGACCGCCGCCGTCTTCCTGGAGCCGATCCAGGGCGAGAACGGCGCCGTCCCGCTGCCCGAGGGCTACCTGAGGGCGGCCCGCGAGATCACCCGGGCCACCGGCACCCTGCTGGTCCTGGACGAGATCCAGACCGGCGTCGGCCGCACCGGCCACTGGTTCGCCCACCAGGCGTACGAGGGCGTGGAGCCGGACGTGGTCACCCTGGCCAAGGCGCTCGGCGGCGGCCTGCCGATGGGCGCGGTGCTCGCCTTCGGGCCGGCCGCCGAGCTGCTCACCCCGGGCCAGCACGGCACCACCTTCGGCGGCAACCCGGTGGCCGCCGCGGCCGGGCTCGCGGTGCTGGACACCATCGAGTCCGAGGGCCTGCTGGAGCACGCCCGCAAGCTCGGCGAGCGGCTGCGGCACGGCGTCGAGGCGCTCGGCGACCCGCTGGTCTCGCACGTGCGCGGCGCGGGACTGCTGCTCGGCATCGTGCTGACCGCGCCGGTCGCGGCCGAGGTGCAGGCCGCCGCGCAGCGGGCGGGCTTCCTGGTCAACGCGGCCGTCCCGGACGCCGTCCGGCTGGCCCCGCCGCTGGTGCTCACCGAACAGGAGGCGGACGCGTTCCTGGCCGCGCTGCCGGGCATCCTCCGGACGGTGCGCGAGAGCGCCCCGGCCGATGCGAGTTGACCGCCGTCCGGGAGAATAATCACATGACCGCATCCCACTCCGGCCCATCCGCCGCCGGCCCGACGCCGCAGGTCCCGCAGACCCGCACCGCGCGCCACCGACGGATCGTGGACCTGCTCACCCGCCAGCCCGTGCGTTCGCAGAGCCAGCTCGCCAAGCTGCTCGCCGACGACGGACTCGTGGTCACCCAGGCCACCCTCTCCCGGGACCTGGACGAGCTGGGCGCGGTCAAGATCCGCAACCGGGACGGCGCGCTGATCTACGCCGTCCCGGCCGAGGGCGGCGACCGCACGCCGCGCGCCCCGATGGGGGAGTCGGCCAGCGAGGGCCGGATGGCCCGGCTGGCCGGCGAGCTCATGGTCTCCGCGACGGCCTCCGGCAACCTCGTGGTGCTGCGCACCCCGCCGGGCGCCGCCCAGTTCCTGGCCTCGGCGATCGACCAGGCCGAGGTGTTCGAGATCATCGGCACCATCGCCGGCGACGACACCGTCCTGCTGATCAGCCGCGACCCGGCCGGCGGCCAGGCGCTCGCCGACCACCTCATGCAACTCGCCCAGGCGAAGGCGCAGTAGCGCCCCGCCGCGGGGAGCGCGGCACCGCCCGACCCCACGAACCCCGGCCGACGGAGACCGTCCGGCCGGGGTTTGTTTTTCATACGCCCTCGTGCATACTTATGCCAACCACCGCACATCCATGAAGGAGCCACGCGATGACCGCCGAGCAGTCCTCCGACGTCCGCCTCTGGGGCGCGCGCTTCGCCGACGGCCCGTCCGAGGCGCTGGCCCGGCTCTCGGCCTCGGTCCACTTCGACTGGCGCCTCGCGCCGTACGACATCGCCGGCTCCAGGGCCCACGCCCGGGTCCTGCACAAGGCGGGCCTGCTCTCCGACGAGGAGCTGGCCGGCATGCTGGCCGGCCTGGACCGGCTGCTCGCCGACGTCGAGGCGGGCACCTTCACCGGCACCGTCGCCGACGAGGACGTGCACACCGCCCTGGAGCGCGGCCTGCTGGAGCGCCTCGGCCCCGACCTCGGCGGCAAGCTGCGGGCCGGCCGCTCGCGCAACGACCAGATCGCCACCCTGTTCCGGATGTACCTGCGGGACCACGCCCGGACCATCGGCGGCCTGCTGCTCGACCTCCAGCAGGCCCTGGTCGGCCTCGCCGAGGCGCACCCGGACACCGCCATGCCGGGCCGCACCCACCTCCAGCACGCCCAGCCGGTGCTCTTCGCCCACCACGTCCTCGCGCACGTGCAGGCCCTCGGCCGGGACGCCGAGCGGCTGCGCCAGTGGGACGCCCGCACCGCCGTCTCGCCGTACGGCTCCGGCGCGCTGGCCGGCTCCTCGCTCGGCCTGGACCCCGAGGCCGTCGCCGCCGACCTCGGCTTCGAGGGCGGCTCGGCGGGCAACTCCATCGACGGCACCGCCTCGCGCGACTTCGTCGCCGAGTTCGCCTTCGTGACGGCGATGATCGGCGTCAACCTCTCCCGGATCGCGGAGGAGGTGATCATCTGGAACACCAGGGAGTTCGGCTTCATCACGCTGCACGACGCCTTCTCCACCGGCTCCTCGATCATGCCGCAGAAGAAGAACCCGGACATCGCCGAGCTCGCCCGGGGCAAGTCCGGCCGGCTGATCGGCAACCTGACCGGCCTGCTGGCCACCCTCAAGGCGCTGCCGCTGGCCTACAACCGGGACCTCCAGGAGGACAAGGAGCCGGTCTTCGACTCGTGCGACACGCTGGAGGTGCTGCTGCCCGCGTTCACCGGGATGATGGCCACCCTCACCGTGCACCGGGAGCGGCTGGAGGAGCTCGCCCCGGCCGGCTTCTCGCTCGCCACCGACATCGCCGAGTGGCTGGTCAAGCAGGGCGTGCCGTTCCGGGTCGCGCACGAGGTGGCCGGCGCCTGCGTCAAGGTCTGCGAGGCCGAGGGCATCGAGCTGTCCGACCTGACGGACGAGCAGTTCGCCGCGATCTCCGGGCACCTGACGCCCGAGGTGCGCTCGGTGCTCAGCGTCCACGGCGCCATCGCCGCCCGCGACGGGCGCGGCGGAACCGCCCCCTCGGCGGTCGCGGTCCAGCTCGCCGAGGTGAAGGCGGACCTGGCGCGGCAGCAGGAGTGGGCCCGGGGCTGACCCCGGCGGGAGGGCCGGCCCCGACGCGGTCGGAGCCGGCCCCGGCACGGCGGGGGAGGGGCGCGGCGGTCCGACCGGCGCGCCCCTCCCGCGTCCGCGCGTCGGCCCGGGCGTAACCGGCCCCGCCCCGGGCCGTCATCCACGGTGTGTGCACCGCCATCCCGCCCGTCCCCTCCGCCGAGGACGTCTACCTCGCCGAGGACCGCCGCCGCGTGGTCCGCGAGACCGTCGCCGCCCTGCCCGGCCGCTGTCCGCAGCTGATCGCCGCCCTCGCCGAGGATCCGCCGCCCACCTACCGCGAGCTCGCCGAGCGGCTCGGCATGCCGCGCGGCTCGATCGGCCCCACCCGTTCCCGCTGCCTGGCCTGCCTGCGGACGCTGCTCCACGCGGAGCGCTACCCCTGAGCGCGGCCGTACGACCCCACGGCACCCGCGCGGCGAGGGAGGTGACCCTCCTCACGTCCGCGCCCGCGAAGGTTGAGGGGAGCTGACACCCGGGTAGAGCGCTGGCGAACGCAGCTCTTGACGGTGACGCGATCACTCGGATACTGAGCGTGAGCGCGCCACCCTCTGCGCGCCGGGCAAGACGACTGGGGAGGCCCCTCCACATGGGCATGAGCGTGATCATCTCGGCCGCGACGGCCGAGGACGCGGAGCAGATCCTCAAGCTCCAGTACCTCGGCTACCAGCCCGAGGCCGAGCTGTACGGCGACTGGGCGATCGAGCCCCTGACGCAGAGCCTGGAGAGCCTGCGCGCCGAACTGTCCGAACAGCACTTCCTGGTCGCCCGGCTGGGCGACGAGGTGGTGGGCACGGTCCGCGGCCACGTCGGCGCCGACGGCGTCGCCCGGATAGGGCGCCTGGTCGTCCATCCGCGGATGCAGCGCCACGGCCTCGGCGGCCGGCTGATGGACGCGCTGGAGCGCGACATGGCCCAGCACGGCCCGGTGAGTGCCTACCGGCTGTCCACCGGCCACCGCAGCCTCGGCAACCTGCGGCTGTACGCCCGCCAGGGGTACCGTCAGACCCGGGTCGAGCAGGTCAACAGCCGGCTGAGCGTCGTCCACCTGGAGAAGCCCGCCACCACGCCGCTCGCCGCGACGGCCTGAGCCCGCCGCCCCGCGCCCGGCTCCCGGCGCCGCCACCATCCGGACCACCGGTGGCGGCGCCGAGCCGTATCCGCGCTGGTGGCAGGGGTGCATGTCCGCATTGCGGACAGCTCCGGCAAATAATTGGGCGGAAAACCACCCATCTGTTTTACTGGCTCACATGACTGCGACGACGAACTGGACCCCCACCGGCACCCTGCCGGCAGGTGAGCGTGCCATGTGTCGTCGAATGTGTCACTGCTGAGGGCCACCGCCCCCGGCACCCCTGAGGGTGCCTCCCCCTCGCGCCCCGAAGCGAGAATCCGCGCCGCTCCCGCCCGTGCGAGCGCGCCCCTCCTCCCGGACCCCTCCCTCCGCCGTGCCCGCCCACCCGCGGGCCGGGTGACTCGTTAGGGCCACGCCGTCGCGCGGCCCGGCCGTCCAGCGGCCACGATCAGGGGATGGTAGGTCCGGACCCTCCCGGCGCAGCGCCGTAACGCCGCCGCCGACCGCACGCCGGTCGCGCGGTCGACCCACGCCGCCCGCCCCCGACCCACGGAAAGTCGCTGTGATCACCACCACGGACCTGACGAAGGTCTACCGTTCCCGAGGCCGCGAGGTGACCGCCCTCGCCGGCGTCGACCTGCACGTCCGCCCGGGCGAGGTCTACGGAGTCGTCGGCACCAGCGGCGCCGGCAAGTCCACCCTCATCCGCTGCGTGAACATGCTGGAGCGCCCGACCTCCGGCACGGTCACCGTGGACGGGGTCGAACTCACCGCGCTGGCCGGCGGCGAGAACCGGGCCGGCCGGGAGCTGCGCGAGGCCCGCCGCCGGATCGGCATGGTCTTCCAGCACTTCAACCTGCTCTCCTCGCGGACCGTGCAGCAGAACGTCGAGCTCCCGCTGGAGATCATCGGACTGGACCGCACCGAGCGCCGCCGCAAGGCCGCCGAACTGCTCGACCTGGTCGGCCTCGGCGACAAGGCCCGCAGCTACCCCCACCAGCTCTCCGGCGGCCAGAAGCAGCGCGTCGGCATCGCCCGGGCGCTGGCCGGCGACCCCAAGGTGCTGCTCTCCGACGAGGCCACCTCGGCGCTCGACCCGGAGACCACGCGCTCGATCCTCAAGCTGCTGCGCGACCTCAACCAGCAGCTGGGCCTCACCGTCCTGCTGATCACCCACGAGATGGACGTCATCAAGTCCGTCTGCGACTCCGCCGCCCTGATGCGCGGCGGCCGGGTGGTCGAGTCCGGCGAGCTCACCGACCTGCTGGCCCAGCCCGGCTCCGAGCTGGCCCGCGAGCTGTTTCCGCTCAGCGAGTTCGGCACCGGCCACGCCGGCTCCACCGTCCTGGAGATCACCTTCCAGGGAGACAGCTCGGCCCAGCCGTTCGTCTCCCAGCTCGCCCGCACCTACCAGATCGACATCAACATCCTCGGTGCCGCGGTGGAGACCATCGCCGGCCGGATGGTCGGCCGGATGCGGGTCGAACTGCCCGGCAGCCACCAGGACAACGTGGTGCCGATCGGCTACCTGCGCGAGCAGGGCCTGCAGGTGGACCTCCTCGACGCGGACGGCGTCGGCACGGCGAACGGAGCGGTGGCATGACCTGGGACCAGATGCAGGAGCTGATGTGGCCCGCCACCCAGGAGACCTTCCAGATGGTCGGGGTGTCGACCGCCTGCACGGTCCTGCTCGGCCTGCCCCTCGGGATCCTGCTGGTGCTCACCTCCAAGGGCGGGGTGCTGCAGAACCAGCCGGTGAACAAGGTGCTCGGCGCGGTCGTGAACCTCACGCGCTCGATGCCGTTCATCATCCTGATGATCGCGCTGATCTCCTTCACCCGCTGGCTCACCGGCAACTCCCTGGGCTGGCAGGCGGCCACCGTGCCGCTGACCGTCGGCGCGATCCCGTTCTTCGCCCGGCTGGTGGAGACCTCCGTCCGTGAGGTCGACCGCGGCCTGGTCGAGGCCGTCCACGCGATGGGCGGCGGCACCTGGACGCTGGTCCGCAAGGTGCTGGTCCCCGAGGCGCTCCCGGGCATCGTCGCCTCCGTCACCACCACGGTCATCGCGCTGATCGGCTACTCCGCGATGGCCGGCACGGTCGGCGGCGGCGGTCTCGGCGACCTCGCCTACCGCTACGGCTACCTGCGCTTCGAGACCTCCTTCATGTGGATCATCGTGGCGGAGATCGCGGTCATCGTCACCGTGATCCAGCTGGCCGGCGACTACGCCGTGCGCCGGCTCGCCAACCGGGGCCACGGCGGCGGACGCACCCGACTGCTGCGTCCGCGCCCCGCCACCGCCGCCGACGAGGACCTCGTCGCCCACTAGACCTCCCCCGTCCGACCCCGGACGCGGCTCCCCGTTCCACGCAGAAAGGCACTTTTCGTGCGCAACGCCCTGAAGTTCACCAGCGTCCTCGCCACCGCCGGCATCACCCTCTCGCTCGCCGCCTGCGGCAGCTCCGGGTCCTCCTCCTCGGACCCGAACGCGCCGCTCAAGGTCGCGGCCAGCCCCACCCCGCACGGGCAGATCCTGAAGTTCGTCAAGGACAACCTCGCGGAGAAGGCCGGCCTCAAGCTCGAGATCAAGGAGGTCACCGACTACGTGACCCCCAACACGGCGGTGCAGGACGGTTCGGCCGACGCCAACTACTTCCAGCACCTGCCGTACCTGGAGGACTTCAACAAGAAGAACGGCACGAACATCGTCCCCGTGGAGACGGTGCACCTGGAGCCGCTGGGCGCCTACTCCAAGAAGGTCAAGTCGCTCGCCGAGCTGCCGGACGGCGCCACCGTCGGACTGCCGAACGACGCCACCAACGAGGGCCGCGCGCTCAAGCTGCTCGCCGACAACAAGATCATCACCCTCAAGGACGGCGCCGGCACCGCCGCCACCCCGGCCGACGTCACGGGCAACCCGAAGAACCTCAAGTGGAAGGAGCTGGAGGCCGCCCAGCTGCCCCGCTCCATCTCCGACCTGGACGCCGCCGTCATCAACGGCAACTACGCGATCGAGGCCGGCCTGAAGCCGACCACCGACTCCCTGGTGCTGGAGAAGGCCGAGGGCAACCCGTACGCCAACCTCCTGGCCGTCAAGAAGGGCAAGGAGAACGACCCGCGGGTCAAGAAGCTCGCCGAGCTGCTGCACTCCGACGAGGTCAAGAAGTACATCGAGGACACCTTCCAGGGCTCGGTCGTCCCGGCCTTCTGAGCCGTCGACCCGCTCGACGCCCCGATCCCGACCGGGCCCCCGCCGCACCTCGGCGGGGGCCCGGTCGGGCAGTATGCAGCAGGGACACTCCGGCCGACCGCGTTCTGACGTACCGTCGTGCGGGCGGCACACCGCGTGGCACCCGGGGCACGACGGAGGCGTACGGTGTTGTGTTCACGACCCGGCGAGGAGAGACGGCATGGCAGCGAGCTTCCCCGAGACCGCCATCAGCACCGAGCGGCTGCTGCTGCGGCCCCTGGCGGAGGACGACGCCCCCGGCCTGGCCACCATGATGGCCGACGACCTCGTCCTCGCCTGGACGGACCTGCCGCACCCCTTCACCGAGGAGTACGCGGCCGACCTCGCCCGCACCCTCGCCCCCGCCCACCGGGCCGCCGGACGCGGCATCGTCTTCGCCGTCACCGAGCACCTGACCCAGCGCCTGGTCGGCCTGGTCGAGCTGCGCAACACCGACTGGCGGCTGCGCAGCACCGAGATCTCCTACGTCACCGCCGTCTGGGCGCGCGGCGAGGGCTACGCCCCGGAGGCCGTCCTCGGCGTCGCCCAGTGGCTGTTCGAGGACCGCGGCTTCCTGCGCCTCGAGCTGCGCACCGCCGCCGGGAACACCGCCGCCCAGCAGGTCGCCCAGAAGATCGGCGGCATCAGCGAGGGCGTGCTGCGCAGCGCCTGGATAGTCCGGGGGGAGTCCGGCGAGGTGGTCGTGGGGGCACCTCCCAGCCGCCAGGCCGGGGGAGAGAGCCGCAGCGACCTCATCCTGTGGAGCCTGCTCCCGGAGGACCTGGAATCACCCGAACTGCACCGCGACGGCTGGCACGGCGACCACCGGTACGTGCTGCGCGACTGAGCCGCGCCGCCCGTTCTCCCCGCGCGGACATCCGTGCGAGATGTCGGGTCCTCGGGGATCACACCCGGTAGCCTCTGGACCGGCACCGCACGACGGCGGATCGAGTGGCACACCGAGTCGAGGGAGAACGGCCGCAGATGGCTGACCGGATCACGGTCATCGGGTGGGACGGCACACCGCTGACCGAGGCCGCCGGCGCGGCCCTGGCCGCGGCGACCCTGGTGGCCGGCGCCCCCTACCAACTGAACGCGCTCCCGGTGCCGGAGTCCGCCGAGCGGATCACCCTCGGCAACATCCGGGAGGCCGCCCGCAGGATCGCCGAGCACCGCGGCGCCGCCGTCGTGGTCGCCGAGGGCGACCCGGGCTTCTTCGGCGTGGTGCGCACCCTGCGCCGCCCCGAGTACGGCCTCGAACTGGAGGTGCTGCCCGCCGTCTCCTCGGTGGCCGCGGCCTTCGCCCGGGCCGGCATGCCCTGGGAGGACGCCCAGGTGGTCAGCGTGCACGGCGGACGGCTGCGCCGCGCGGCCAACATCTGCCGGGCCCACCCCAAGGTCGCGGTGCTCACCGCGCCGGGCGCCGGGCCCGCCGAACTCGCCCTGATGCTGCGCGGGGTGCACCGGACCTTCGTGGTCTGCGAGGCCCTCGGCACCCCCGACGAGGACGTCACCGTCCTCACCTCCGACCGGATCGCCGACCACGTGTGGCGCGACCCCAACGTGGTGCTGGTGATCGGTGGCGGCGCCCGGACCGCGGTGGTGGACGAGGCGGCCGGCTGGCTGGCCGGCCGCCCGGTCGGCTACCCCGGCGCGGACCGCGGCTGGGCACTCCCCGGTGACGCCTACGCGGGCGCCGGGCGCGCGGAGGACGAACCGGGCGCGCCGGAGGTCCTCCCCGCCCACGTGCGCGCCCTGGTGCTGGCCCGTCTGGGTGCACGTCCCGGGGACCTGGTCTGGTCGGTCGGCGCCGGCAGCGGCGCCCTCGCGGTGGAGGCGGCCCGGTTCGGCGCCGCCGTGGTCGCGGTGGAGGGCTCCCGCTCGGCCTGCGCCCGGCTGACCGTCAACGCCCGCCGCTACGGCGTCGAGGTGGAGACGGTGTACGGGAGCGGCCCCGAGGTGCTGGGCGGCCTGCCGGAGCCGGACGCGGCGGTGGTGGAGTCCGGCGGCCTCGACGTGGTGCGCGCGGTGCTGGCCCGGCGGCCCGAGCGGTTCGTCGCGCTGCCCCGGACCTTCGCCGAGGCGGAGGGGGTCCACCGGGCGATCGCCGGGGCCGGCTACCGGGCGGACGGCGCGCTGCTCCAGTCGACCCCGCTGCGGCCGGTGGGGAGCGGCGACGGGCTGGCGCCGGTGGCGGGCGGAACCGGCGCGCTGGTGCTCTGGGGTGAGCAGATCGTGTGAAGGCCGTGGGCGCGCGCCGGGACCGTCCGGTGGCGTCGACGGTGATCCAGGTCGCATCCGGACACCGATTCGAGAGGTGACCGCGCCGGGCCGGTAGTGTGACGTCCTGGGCGGCGCGTCGGTCGGCGACCCACCCGATTCGGTCGGTTTGTCACCTTTTTGACGTGGTGCAATCCGGTTCCGCTCGGAGTGTGGGCAATTCGACGGGCCTCGTGCCGGACCTGGAGAATGCCGTAGGGTCCGGTGCGGTCGTGCCGGTTGCTCCGGGTTGTCGTTGTTTCAGACGATGTGCCGCCCCGTACGGGCGGTGCGCCGGACCCCGGGGTGCCGCAGCGCACCGGATGGACTTGGGCCGCAGCGCCACGGCGCGGCGGCCGCGTGTGGTTAGGGGCGGGTCGGTGCTGGTTCGGCCCGTGCGGATGGGCGCTGCGATCGGTGATCGTGTCGCCGAGGGCGCGGCAGCGGCCTGGAAGGAGCTTTGACAATGACCGATGGCGGCCACGTCCCGGGCGAGGGACTGCCGGAGCACCTGCACGCCGGGCCGGACCCGCTCGGCGGACCGGAGGGCGTCGCGGGCGTTGCACCCCTCCAGGGCGTCGCGACGGACGGCGGACTGATCCCCGGCCAGGCGGCCCCGATCGCCGGAGTCCCCGGCGCGGTGCCCCCGGGCGCGGGCGTCATCCCGCCGCAGGCCCAGCACGGCTACGGCGTTCCCGGCGGGCCCCAGCCCGGCCACCCCGGCGACGGCTGGGCCGTCGACCAGGGCGCCCCGCGCCCGGCCTTCCACTTCCTCGACCAGCCCGACGCGCCGGACGGCCTGGACGACGAGGACGACGTGCTGCTGATGCCCGGCCCGCAGGGCTCCTGGGGCGAGCCGGCGGCCGTCCCGGCCGAGCAGATGCCGCTCGCGCCGCAGGACGGCATGCCGGTCGAGCCGTCCTGGCCGCCGGTGGACCCGCCGGCGCTCGGTGCCGAGCACGCCCTCCAGCAGCAGCCCGTCCAGACGCAGCCGCAGCAGCCGGTGACGCAGGCTCAGCAGCCGCGCCGACCGCTGCACGCCGGCCCGCCGATCCCGGACCCGTCGCTGATGACCGGCCAGGTGCCGGTCCGCTCGCTGGCCGACCGCGGCCCCTCGCAGGGCGGCACGCCCGCGCACGGCATCCCGGTGGTCGGCCGCCCGCCGATGGCCGAGGCCGCCGCCCCGGCTCCCGCCGTCCCGGTGGCGCCGGTCGCCCCGGGCGTTCCGGTCGTTCCGGTCGTGGACGGGCAGCAGCTGCCGCAGGACTTCCAGCAGGCCCAGCAGGTGCCGCTGGCCGCGCCGCCGGTCGAGGCCGTACTGGCCGTCGAGACGGTCGGGGCGATCGAGGTGATCGAGGTCGTGGAGACGCCGGAGGCCGTCCAGGCCGTTCCGGCCCAGCCCGCGCAGGACGTGACGGCGCCCCAGGCCGCCGCCGAGGCGGTCGAGGCCGGCGAGGTCGCGCCGCAGGCCGTGGTGGCCGAGCCGGCCCAGGCCCAGGCGCAGGTCCAGGCCGAGAGCGAGGCCGTCCAGCCGGTGGCCGAGGCGGCCGGCGCGCCCGTCGCCGGGGCCGTCGCCGTTGAGCCCGCTGTCGCCGAGGCCGTCGTCGCCGAGGCCGTCGTCGCCGAGGGTGCTGCCGCCGAGGGAGCTGCCACCGACGGCCCCGTGCCCGCCGAGCAGCCCGAGGCCGCCGCCCCGGCCGGTCAGCCGCGCCGGATCTCCGCCTTCCTCGCCGCGCCCACCCCGCACGGCCTGCCCAAGGTCGCGCCGGCCGAGCAGGCTCCGGTCGTCGAGGAGGCGGCCCCGCAGCAGTCCGTCCCCATAGCGGCCGCCGACGCGCCGCAGGCCGCCGAGGTCGTGGAGGCCGCTCAGGCCGCCGAGGCCGTGGCGCCCGCCGAGTCCGCCCCGGTTGCCGAGGCCGTCGAGGCGCCCGCCGCCGTCGAGCAGGCCCAGCCGGTCGAGACCGCGCCGGAGGCCGCCGCGGAGCCGGTCGCCGAGACCGCCGCGGGCACCGGTGAGATGCCCTCCGGGCAGGCCGTCACCGAGCCCGCCGCCGACGCCGAGCAGCCGCAGCAGCAGCCCGAGGCGCCCGCCGAGCCGGTCGTGGAGCAGGCCGTCGAGGCACCCGCGGAGGCCGACGCCACCGCCACCGCCGCCGTCGAGCCGGTCGCCGAGGCTCCGGCCGAGGCCGCCCCCGAGGCCCAGCCGGTCGAGACCGCGCCCGAGGCCGTCGAGCAGCTCGCCGTCGAGGTCGCGGAGCCTGCCGAGCAGGCCGCACCCGCCGAGGGCGCCGCCGAGCAGCCCGCCGCCACGGAGGCCGAGGCCCCCGTGGAGCAGGCCGCCGAGCAGGCGCAGCCCCCGGCCGAGGGCGGGGCCGAGCCCGCCGCCGTCGCGGAGCCCACCGCCGTCGCGGAGCCCACCGCCGCCCAGGAGGCCGAGCCCGCCCGGGAACAGGCCGCCGAGTCCGCTGCCGAGTCGGCCGAGCAGCCCGCCGCCGAAGCCCCGCAGCCCGCCGAAACCCCCCAGGCCAACGATGCCACCGACGCCCCCGAGGACCAGGCCGCCGCCGAGCAGCCCGTCGCGGCGGAGGCGCAGGAGCAGCCGGAACAGCCGGAGCAGCAGCCCGAGGAAGCCACCGAGCCCGCCGAGCCGCGCGGCCCGGCCGCCCCCGGCTTCGACGAGGCCGGCCGCGAGGCCGTCCACCAGGTGATCCGCGAGCGCCGCGACGTGCGCAACGGCTTCCGCCCGGACCCGATCCCGCACGAGGTGCTGATCCGCGTCCTGGAGGCCGCCCACACCGCGCCCAGCGTCGGCTACTCGCAGCCCTGGGACTTCGTGGTGATCCGCTCGGCCAAGACCCGCCGGCGGATGCACGCCCTGGCCGAGCGCCAGCGTGAGGCGTACGCGGACTCGCTGCCCAAGGGCCGGGCCAAGCAGTTCAAGGAAATCAAGATCGAGGCCATCCTCGACACCCCGGTCAACATCGTGGTGACCTCCGACCGCACCCGCGGCGGCCGGCACACCCTGGGCCGCCACACCCAGCCGCAGATGGCCCCGTACTCGGCCGCCCTGGCCGTGGAGAATCTCTGGCTGGCCGCCCGCGCCGAGGGCCTGGGCGTCGGCTGGGTGAGCTTCTTCGACGACGAGGAGCTGGTCCGCGAGCTCGGCCTGCCCGAGCACCTGGAGGTCGTCGCCTACCTGTGCGTCGGCTTCGTCGACGAGTTCCCGGGCGAGCCGGAGCTGGAGCAGCAGGGCTGGGCCAAGAAGCGCCCGCTGTCCTGGGTCGTCCACGAGGAGCAGTACGGCAACCGCGCGCTGCCCGGCGAGGAGCCGCAGAGCCTGCTCGCCGAGACGCTGCGCGGCATCCGCCCGCTGGACGCCAAGGCGCTCGGCGAGGCCTGGGACCGGCAGAAGCGGATGACCAAGCCGGCCGGCTCGCTCGGCATGCTGGAGATCATCTCCGCCCAGCTGTGCGGCCTGTCCCGCAAGTGCCCGCCGCCGATCCCGGAGCCCGCCTGCGTGGCGATCTTCGCCGGCGACCACGGCGTGCACGCCCAGGGCGTCAGCCCCTGGCCGCAGGAGGTGACCGCCCAGATGGTCGCCAACTTCCTGGCCGGGGGAGCGGTGATCAACTCCTTCGCCAAGCAGATCGGCACCGAGGTCTGCGTGGTCGACGTCGGCGTCGCCGCCGAACTGCCGGACGCGGTCCAGCAGGGCCGGGCCACCGGCCTGCTGCCGCGCAAGGTCCGCCCAGGCACCGCCGACATGACCCAGGGCCCGGCGATGACCCGCGAGGAGGCCCTCAAGGCCATCGAGGTCGGCATCGAGACCGCCCGCGACCTGGTCGCGGCGGGCAACAAGGCGCTGGTCACCGGCGACATGGGGATCGCCAACACCACCGCCTCGGCCGCCCTGATCTCGGTGTTCACCGGCCTCGACCCGGCCGAGGTCACCGGTCGCGGCACCGGCATCGACGACGAGACCCACGCCCGCAAGATCGAGGTCGTCCGCGCCGCGCTGGCCCTGCACCAGCCCGACCC
Source organism: Kitasatospora sp. NPDC092039 (assembly GCF_044756065.1). Classification (NCBI taxonomy): domain Bacteria; kingdom Bacillati; phylum Actinomycetota; class Actinomycetes; order Kitasatosporales; family Streptomycetaceae; genus Kitasatospora; species Kitasatospora sp. NPDC092039. The sequence continues at coordinate 142,472 of NZ_JBIVSD010000002.1, forward strand.
GAGCGACCCGGTCGGCGTCCTCGCCGCCGTCGGCGGCCTGGAGCACGCCGCCCTGGCCGGCTTCCTGCTGGGCGCCGCCTCGCTGCGCACCCCGGTGGTCCTGGACGGCGTCATCGCCGGCTCGGCCGCGCTGGCCGCCAAGGCCATCGCCCCCGAGGTGCTGGCCGCCTGCATCGCCGGCCACCGCTCCGCCGAGCCCGGCCACCAGGCCGCGCTGGCGAAGCTCGGCCTGCGCCCGCTGATCGACCTGGACCTGCGGCTCGGCGAGGGCACCGGTGCCCTGCTGGCCCTGCCGCTGGTGCAGAGCGCGGCCCGCGCAATGCACGATGTAGCCACCTTCGACTCCGCCGGGGTCACCGAGAAGGCCTGACGCACCCCGTCACCGCTCCGTGGACCGGCCCGAGGGCGCGCCGGTCCGCGGAGCGGTGACGTGCCGTACCGTCCCCACACCCTCACCCCCGATCAGGAGCACCGCCGATGACCGCGCCCACCCCGCACCCGAGCACCGAGGGCCGTACCCCCTACCCGGTCGGCCTGCTGCTGGCCGGCCGCCGCGTCGTCGTGGTCGGCGGCGGCCAGGTCGCCCAGCGGCGGCTGCCCGCCCTGATCGCCACCGGCGCCGACCTGCACCTGATATCCCCGGCCACCACCCCGGCCGTCCAGGCCATGGCCGACGCCGGTGAGCTCACCTGGCACGCCCGCCCGTACCGGGACGGCGACCTGGCCGACACCTGGTACGCCCTGGTCGCCACCGACGACCAGGCCGTCAACACGGCGGTCAGCGCCGAGGCCGAGCGCGAGCGGGTGTTCTGCTCCCGCAGCGACGACGCCGCCGCGGCCACCGCCTGGACCCCGGCCAGCGGCCGCGACGCCGGCGCCACCGTCGCCGTCCTCACCGGCGACCCGCGGCACTCCGCAGCCCTGCGCGACGCCATCGTGGACGGCCTGCGGGACGGCTCGCTGGCCGCCCGCCAGTACCGCTCGCACGGCGCCGGCGTGGCCCTGGTCGGCGGCGGCCCCGGCGACCCGGACCTGATCACCGTGCGCGGCCGCCGGCTGCTCGCCGACGCCGACGTGGTCGTCACCGACCGCCTCGCCCCGCGCGAGCTGCTCGCCGAGCTGCCCGAACACGTCGAGGTGATCGACGCCTCCAAGATCCCGTACGGCCGCTTCATGGCCCAGGAGGCGATCAACCGCACCCTGATCGAGCACGCCAAGGCCGGCAAGTTCGTGGTCCGGCTCAAGGGCGGCGACCCGTACGTCTTCGGCCGCGGCGGCGAGGAGCTGCTGGCCTGCGCGGAGGCCGGGCTGCCGGTCACCGTGGTGCCCGGGATCTCCAGCTCGATCAGCGTCCCCGCGGCGGCCGGCGTCCCGGTCACCCACCGCGGCCTGACCCACGAGTTCACCGTGATCTCCGGGCACGTCGGCCCGGACGACGGTCGCTCGCTCACCAACTGGGAGGCCGCCGCGAAGATGAGCGGCACCCTGGTGCTGCTGATGGCCGTCGACAAGATCGGCGCGATCGCCGCCCGGCTGGTCGAGTACGGCCGGCCCGCGGACACCCCGGTCGCCGTCGTCCAGGAGGGCACCACCGCCGCCCAGCGCCGGGTGGACGCCACCCTGGGCACCGTCGCCGCGGTGGTCGAGGCCGAGGGCGTCAAGCCCCCGGCGGTCATCGTGGTCGGCGACGTCGTCGACGTGCTGGCCGCGGCCTTCCGGCGGTAGGCCCGTCCGGAGCGGGCAGCCGGCCGGCCCGGCTTCCCGCTCCGGCACCACCCCGGGCAGCGGCCGGCCTACTCCAGCGGCTGCTCCGTCCAGATGACCTTCCCGGTCGCCGTGTAGCGCGTCCCCCAGCGGTCCGCGAACTGCGCGACCAGGAACAGCCCGCGCCCGCCCTCGTCCTCGGTCGCCGCGTACCGCAGGTGCGGCGAGGTGCTGCTGCCGTCCGACACCTCGCAGATCAGCGCGCGGTCCCGCAGCAGCCGCACCCGGATGGGCCCGGAGCCGTACCGGATCGCGTTGGTCACCAGCTCGCTCAGGATCAGCTCGGTGACGAACGCGGCCTCCGCCAGCCCCCAGGCCGTCAGCCGCTCCGCCACCGCGGCCCGGACCTCGCCCACCGCCGCCGGGTCGGACGGCACGTCCCACTGCGCCACCTGGTCCGGCGCCAGCACCCGGGTCCGCGCCACCAGCAGCGCGATGTCGTCCTGCGGACGCTCCGGCAGCATCGCCCCGAGCACGTCCGCACAGGTCTGCTCGGGGGAGCGCGGCGGCCCGGACAGCGCGGCCCGCAGCCGCTCCAGCCCCTCGTCGATGTCCCGGTGCCGGTCCTCCACCAGCCCGTCGGTGTACAGCACCAGACGGCTGCCCTCGGCCAGCTCCAGCTCGGCGGTCTCGAACGGCAGCACCCCCAGCCCCAGTGGCGGCCCGGTCGGCAGCTCCGGGAACACCACCCGGCCCTCCGGGTCCACCACGGCCGGCGGCGGGTGCCCGGCGGTGGCCAGCGTGCAGCGCCGCGACACCGGGTCGTAGATCGCGTACAGGCAGGTCGCCCCGGCCAGCTCCGCGCGCCCGCCGCCCGCCACCTCGTCCTGGTCGATCCGGTTCACCAGCTCGTCCAGGTGCCCCAGCAGCTCGTCCGGCGGCAGGTCCAGGGTCGAGAAGTTGTGGATCGCGGTGCGCAGCCGGCCCATCGTCGCGGCCGCGTGCAGCCCGTGCCCCACCACGTCCCCGACCACCAGCGCCACCCGCGCGCCCGGCAGCGGGATCACGTCGAACCAGTCCCCGCCCACCCCGGCCTGGGCCGGCAGGTAGCGGTGCGCCACGTCCAGCGCGGTCTGCTGCGGCAGGTTGCGCGGCAGCAGGCTGTGCTGGAGCGTCACCGCCATGGTGTGCTCCCGGGTGTAGCGGCGGGCGTTGTCGATGCACACCGCCGCGTGCGACACCAGCTCCTCGGCCAGCGCCAGGTCGTCCGCCTCGAACGGCTCGGCCCGCTGCGCCCGCCAGAACCGGACCACCCCCAGCAGCACCCCGCGCGCCCGCAGCGGCACCCGCACCAGCGAGTGCACCCCGTACGCCAGCGCCTGCGCCGACCGCTCCGGGTCCTGCTCCCGCCACCCGTCGGCGTCCGCCAGACGCGGCTCCATGCCGGCCTCGCCGCTGTCCAACGCCCCGGCCAGCGGGGTCGCCGGCACCACGTCCAGCACCGTGCCGACCGGGTAGAACGGCGCGTCGTCCCGCACACCCGTCAACGCGACCCGGCGCATCCGCCCCAGCGAGCGGCCCGGTGGCTCCTCACCGGTCAGCACCTGGTCCGCCAGGTCCACCGTGACGAAGTCCGCGAACCGCGGCACCGCGACCTGCGCCAGCTCCTCCGCCGTCCGTGTCACGTCCAGCGTGCTGCCCACCGTCACCCCGGCGTCGTACAGCAGCCGCAGCCGCCGCTGCGCGCGCTCGGCCCGGCCGGACAGCGCCGCCAGCTCGGTGGAGTCGCGCAGCGTGGCGACGCAGCCCGGCAGCCCGCCCGGCTGGTCGATCAGCCGGACGTTCACCGCCAGCAGCCGTTCCCCGGACAGCACCACCTCGTCGGTCACCGGGCGCCCGGCGGTCAGCAGCCCCAGCGGCGCCTGCTCCAGGCCCAGCCCGCTCACCGGGCGGCCCTCGGCGTCCGGCGGCAGGTCCAGCAGCCGGCGCGCCTCGTCGTTGCAGAGCAGCAGCCGGCCGTCCCCGCCGACGATCATCACGCCCTCGCGCACCGCGTGCAGCACCGCCGCGTGGTGCTCGTACATCCGGGTCATCTCGACCGGGCCCAGCCCGTGCGTCTGGCGCCGCAGCCGCCGGCTGATCAGCGCCGTCCCGAGCGTGGCCAGCCCCACCGCGACCGCCGCCGCGCCCAGCACCACCGGCAACTGGCGCTCACTGGCGCTGCTGACGTTGCTCAGCGTCACGCCGGCCGAGACCAGCCCGACCACCGAGTTGTCCGGCGCGTACACCGGGACCACCGCCTGCACCAGCGGGCCGAGCGTGCCCGTGACCTGCTCGGTCACCACCTGCCCGTGCAGCGCCGGCTCGTACGTGCCGACGAACTTCGCGCCGATCCGCGCCGGGTTCGGATGGGTGTAGCGGATGCCCTGGTTGTTCAGCACCACGATGAAGTCCACGCCGGAGGCGATCCGGGCGGACTGCGCCCTCGGCTGCAGGACGGCCGTCGGGTCGGGGGAGCGCAGCGCGTCCACGATGCCCGGCGAACTGGCGAAGGTCTGCGCCACCGCCACCGAACGGTTGCGCGCCTCGTGCTCGGCGTCGTTGCGCGACTGCACCACCAACGCCACCGCGGCCGCCACCACCAGCAGCAGCACGACCAGGACCTGGAGCGCGAACACCTGCCCCGCCACCGAACGGTGCCACACCGGCCACCGCCGCTTCGCACGCGGCAGCTGTGGCCGACCGTGTGGGCGCCCACCGGGGGAGCCGGCGGTGCCAGTGGCGCCAGAGGCCGACGGAGCCCAGGATCGACCCGGATTACGGGCCATACGGTCATATTTGCACTACGGACAGCCGGGGACCACCCCGCCCCCTCGGCCGTTTGGCCTTCCCCGCCCCGGCTTGGCAAGATCGCAGGGTGTCCGAACCCCGCACCATCACCGACCCGGCCGACCCCCGCCTCGCCGACTACACCGGCCTCACCGACGTCGAGCTGCGCCGCCGCCGCGAACCGGCGGAGGGCCTCTTCATCGCCGAGGGGGAGAAGGTCATCCGCCGCGCCCTCGCCGCCGGCTACCGGATGCGGTCGATGCTGCTCACCCCCAAGTGGCTGGAGGTGATGGGCGACGTCATCGCCGGGGCCGACGCCCCGGTCCACGTGGTCGAGCCCGCGCTCGCCGAAGCGGTCACCGGCTACCACGTGCACCGCGGCGCGCTCGCCTCGATGGAGCGCAAGCCCCTGCCGGACGCCGCCGAGGTGCTCGCCGGGGCCCGCCGGGTCGCCGTACTGGAGGGCCTGGTCGACCACACCAACCTGGGCGCCATCTTCCGCAGCGCCGCCGCCCTCGGGATGGACGCCGTCCTGCTCTCGCCCGACTGCGCCGACCCGCTCTACCGGCGTGCCGTCAAGGTCTCCATGGGCGCCGTCTTCGCCGTCCCGTACGCCCGCCTGGACCCCTGGCCGGCCGCCCTCGACACCGTCCGCGGGGCCGGCTTCACCCTGCTCGCCCTGACTCCCGCGGACAGCGCCGTGGACCTCCACACCCTGACCCCGCACGGCCTGCCCAAGGCCGCCCTGATGCTCGGCGCCGAGGGCGACGGCCTCACCCCCCGCGCCATCGCCGCCGCCCACCACCCGGTCCGCATCCCGATGGCCCACGGCATCGACTCCCTCAACGTCGGCGCCGCCGCAGCCGTGGCCTTCTACGCCGTCACCACGCCCACCCCGTAACCGGCCAGCACCGGCACCGCGCGAGAAGTCGGCCCATCCGACTTCTCACGCGCGCACGCCTATGCCGGAGGTCGGCCTGCTCGACTTCTCATGCCCACCCGATGCCGCGACCGGCGTCGGCTTGGTGGTCCGACTCCGTTACCGAGCAGGCGCCGGCATGGCGCGAGAAGTCGGTCCATCCGACTTCTCACGCGCGCCCACGCTGCCGGGGCGCTGTGTGCGGGGTTCGGTCTACGCCGGAGGTCTGCTGGTCCGACCTCTCGTGCCGCCCCGATGCCGCGCCACCGGGGCCAGCTCGCTTGGCCAACGCCGTCACCGCGCCCACCCCGTGACCGGCGGCACCGGCACTACGCGAGAAGTCGGCCCATCCGACTTCTCGCGCACGCACGCCTATGCCGGAGGTCGGCCTGCTCGACTTCTCATGCCAACCCGATGCCGCGACCGGCGTCGGCCCGGTGGTCCTACACCGTCACCAAGCAGGTACCGGCACTGCGCGAGAAGTCGGCCCACCCGACTTCTCGCGCAGGCGCCCCTACGTTGCCGGGGTGCTGTGTGCGGGGTTCGGCTACGCCGGAGGTCGGCTGGTCCGACTCCTGGTGTCGTCCTGGTGGCGCGCCACCAAGGCGCGGGGCCTGCCGGGTGGGCCTACGCCGTCACCTCGCCCACCCGGTAGCCAGCGGGCACCGGGGCGGCGTGAGAAGTCGGCCTGCCCGACTTCTCACGCGGTGCCGCGCACTGGGCTGCTGGCCCACAGTGCCTTCCCGCACCGGAAGTCGGCCGAGCCGACTTCCGGTGCGGTAGCTTCCGCCCGGGCGCCAACTGGGCTGCTGAACCGCATTCTCCCCACCAGGAGTCGACCTGCCCGACTTCTCACGCGGTGCCGCCACGCACCAGGCCGCTGACCCACTGCGCCCTCCCGTACCGGGAGTCGGCCGAGTCGACTTCTGCCGCAGGTAGCTCTGCCGGTCATGCGAGACCGGCACGCACCGGGAGTCGACCCGCCCGACTTCTGACGTGTGCCGCTCTGCCGGGTCGTCCGCCGCGGCGTCGGCGCGTGGCGCCCTCCGGTGCCGAAACGCATCGGAAGTCGGCCTGTCCGACTTCTCACGCGGGCCCATGCCGCTGGGGCGCTGGGTGTGCGTGGGGGTCGGTTACGCCAGTGGTCGACTCGTTCGCCATTTGGTGTCGCCCCGGTGGCGCGCCATCGAGGCGTCGGGGGCTGGGCGGGCGGGCCTACGCCGTCACTCAACGCACCCGGTGGCCAGCGGGCACGGGGGCGGCGTGAGAAGTCGGCCCGTCCGACTTCTCGTGCCGGCCCGGTGCGGCGCCATCGCGGCAGGCCCGGTGGGCGTCAGCCGGTGGGGGAGGTGGGCGGGGCCGGGGCGGCTGCCGGGGGCGGGGTGGTGGCGCCGGGCCAGGACTCGTCGAGGGTGCCGTCGGGGCGGACGGTGTAGCGGGTGGAGGAGACGGCCCCGGTGACGGCCGAGCGCTCCTCGCGGACGACCGTGCCGCCCTCCAGCCGCCAGCCGGCCGCCGCCTGCGGGTCGGCCACCGAGGTGCGGGAGGTGGTGGCGACCGGCGTGTCCCCGGCGAAGCTGTAGAGCTGGACGAGGTCGACCGGCGCCGAGCCCTCCGTGCGCCGCAGGACGACCACCGCGGCCGGCAGGCCCTTGTACCGGGCCGGCAGCACCGCGCTCAGCGCGACCTGCGGCCCGGCCCCGACGGAGTGCCCGTTCTGCAGGGTGACGGCGGGCCCGCCGGCCCCGTCGGGGTAGCTGTGGTTGGGCCAGTCCACGGCCGGCACCGGCGCCTGCGGGGGCGTCAGCCCGGCGTCCGCGCCGCTGCGGGCGGCTGCCGGCAGCGGTACGGCCGAGGCCTGCGGCGCGACGTCGGCCGACGTCCCCGGCACCACCTGCTGGCTGCCGGAGCCCGTGTTCGCCACCACCCCGGTCGGCGGCCGCACGCTCCGGTCGTCCCGGTTCTCGCAGCCCTGCGCCGCCGCGATGGCCAGCGCCACCCCGATGGTCACCGTGACGAAGACCACCAGCCGCTGCCGGAGCAGCCGCTGCCGTGCGGTGCCGGTCCGTCCACCGGGGGCGGGGGTGTGCTGGCGGTCCCGGGGACGCACGCGGTCACGGGGCCCGGGGCGGGCCGGCGGCGGGGTCTGCGGGTGGTCCGGACGCTTCCGCAGCGGGCGGGTCACCGGCGTGGCCTCGGACCGGGGGGCGGGCGCGGCCGGCCCGTGCGGGCGCCGTCCGACGGCCCCGGCCGCCTGCGCCCCGGGCCGACCGGCCGCCGCCCGGGCCCGCGCCGCGGCGGGCGGCTCGGGCGAGCGCCCGGGGGCGGGCACGCCCTGACGGCCGTTCTCCTGCTGGGCCGGAGCCTGCGCCGGAGCCGGCGCGTTCCGCCCGGGCCGCGCACCGCGGGTGCCGGCGGCGGAGGCCCCCGCCGCCGCACCGCGCGCCGCCAGCTCGCTGAGCCGCTCGTGCAGCGCGGCGGCCCCGGGCCGTTCGGCGGGCTCCTTGGCCAGGCAGGCCCGGATCAGCGGCGCCAGCTGCGGCGGCACCGCCGAGAGGTCGGGCTCCTCGTGGACGACCCGGTACAGCATCACTTCGGAGGACGCCCCGGATCCGAACGGGGTGTCCCCCGTGAGGGCGTACGCGAGGGTCGCCCCGAAGGCGAAGACGTCGGTGGCGGGCGTGACGGCGGCCCCGCGGACCTGCTCGGGCGCGAGGAAGCCGGGGGAGCCGACCGCCGTGCCGACGTGGGTGAGCGTGCTGGCGCCGCGCGACCACGCGATGCCGAAGTCGATGATCCGCGGGCCCCGGGGCGAGAGCAGGATGTTGGACGGCTTGAGGTCCCGGTGGACCACCCCCGCCTCGTGCACCTTGACCAGTCCGTCGGCCAGCGCGGCCCCGATCCGGGCCGCCTCGGGCCAGTTCATCGGCCCCTCGTCGCCGACCCGCTTGTAGAGCGAGGGCCCCGGCACGTACGCGGTGGCCAGCCAGGGCCGGTCGGTCTCGATGTCGGAGCCGACCACGCGCGCGGTGCAGCCGCCCCGGATCCGGGAAGCGGCGGCGATCTCGCGGGCGAAGCGGGTGCGGAACTCCTGGTCCTCGGCGAGTTCGGCGCGGATCAGCTTGAGGGCGACGCGCTGTCCGCGGCGGTCGGACCCGAGGTACACCACGCCCATGCCGCCGGCGCCAAGTCGCCGGTGCAGGCGGTACGGCCCGACGATGCGGGGGTCCTCACGCCTCAGCCGCATCATCGCCATGTTTCGTTCCCCGTCAGCCGGTGGGTGAGGCCCCGTCGGTTGGGGCATCGTCAGTTCCTGTCCGGCACAGCTTACGGACTGCCCGCTGCGGTGTGCTGATACGCAACACCCGAAGCCGCCGTGCGATTGTCGGATCTTGCGCTGACCTGCAGGTCACAGGGCCGTCGAGGGGCGTCTCGGGGTTTCCCCTCAGGGTTCCCCCGGGGGTCGGAGGAGAGTTCCGTCCCCCTGCGGTAGTAGGTCCCGCGTCCCATCGTCATCCTCCGGGACGTCCGAGGAACAGTACGACGGCATGACGTCCGCAGGGCCCCCGGCCAATAGCGTTGTGTCCAGCGGTGGACGGGGAGCTCGTCCCCCGAGGTAAGCCGTCCACCGCGCCAAACTCGACCGGATCAGGAGCAAGGACATGCCACCGCAGCTCACGGGAGCCTCCCGCCGCCGTCGGCCGGCCTTCGTCCAGTCCCGGTCCGCCGAGCAGCCCACCCGGCACCCCGCCGTGGCGCTGGCCATGGCCCTGCCGTGCGCCGTGCTCCTGGTGCTGCTCTTCGGTGGGTGGGAGCAGATGGCGAACCAGGCGCAGGCCCTCGCCGATTTGGTCACCCGCTGAGCAGGAGGAAGAAGGACACCGGCCCCGAGCCGGTCGAAGACGGGCACCGATCCCCTGGGGACGGGGAACGGTGCCGCCGGGGAGGCCGCGGCCGCGATGACTCGCGGACGGGCGGGAGCGGTGCGCAGAGCACCCCGGCAGGCGGAGACGCCGCGTACGGACGTCGGTGAGGGCGTCCGTACGCGGCTCTTCCCGTTCCCCCGCAGTTCCGCGTCCCGGTCCGTACGGGGACGCAAAAAGACCGGGGCCGCAGTCCTCACGGACTACGACCCCGGTCGTCACTGTGCGCGATACTGGGATTGAACCAGTGACCCCTACCGTGTCAAGGTAGTGCTCTCCCGCTGAGCTAATCGCGCCTGGTGAGGCGGTCGTGCAGCAGATCCCGAAGGGTCCGACGTGCGCGATACTGGGATTGAACCAGTGACCCCTACCGTGTCAAGGTAGTGCTCTCCCGCTGAGCTAATCGCGCCTGGTGAGGCGGTGTTGCAGCAGACCCCGGAGGGCCCGTTACTGTGCGCGATACTGGGATTGAACCAGTGACCCCTACCGTGTCAAGGTAGTGCTCTCCCGCTGAGCTAATCGCGCCTGATGTGGCGGTCGTGCAGCGGACCCCGAAGGGTCCGACGTGCGCGATACTGGGATTGAACCAGTGACCCCTACCGTGTCAAGGTAGTGCTCTCCCGCTGAGCTAATCGCGCGGGGAGGCCCCCGGTGGAACCGGGGGACCTCTTGGAGGTGGAGACGGGATTTGAACCCGTGTACACGGCTTTGCAGGCCGTTGCCTCGCCTCTCGGCCACTCCACCAGGCAACGCATGAAGAACGATCTTACACTGTTCTCCATCGAGCGGACGACGAGATTCGAACTCGCGACCCTCACCTTGGCAAGGTGATGCTCTACCAACTGAGCCACGTCCGCCTGTCTCCCGGGGACCTTCACCGCTTTTCTTCGGCTGCGCTCCCTGGCGACGTGTTGAACTCTAGCGGATTCCCGGGCCAGCTAAAAATCCGTTCCCGCAGCATGCCGAGGGGATGACCGGCGAGTGCCGTCCCGTCAGCCGTCCCGGCCGGTCACCGGCCACCACCTGCGGCGCTCCCGGAGGATCATCCGCAGGTCACCCGGCGCACACCCACGCGACGCACGCGGCTGCTCGCGCGCGGGGGCGCGCGCTGCTCAAGGCCCACGCCCCCCGACCTACACTTCAGGCACCGCCCCCAGCACCACCGCGCAGGAGAACCGTGTCCGGCCACCCCGCCCCCCGCACCCCGCTCGCCCGCTTCGGCGGCCGCCTGGCCACCGGACTGCGCGACGTCACCTCGGACCCGGCCGCCCTCGACTCCGCCGGCTACTGGGCCGTCGCCTACGACTTCGAGGGGCGCCTCACCTGCGCCCGTTTCGACCGGCTCAGCCCCGCCCCCGCCCCGCCCTCCGGCGCCGGCTGGCGCGGACCCGAGGCCGACAGCTGGCACAGCTCCCTCGACCGCGCCGCCTACACCGCCGGCGTCCGCCGCATCCGCGAGCACATCGCCGCCGGCGAGGTCTACCAGGCCAACCTCTGCCGGGTGCTCTCCGCGCCGCTGCCCGACCCGGACCACAGCGACGTCGACGCCCTCACCGGCCTCCTCGCCCGCGGCAACCCCGCCCCCTACGCCGGCACCGTCCGCCTGCCCGGACACGGCGTCGAGATCGCCACCGCCTCGCCCGAGCTCTACCTGCGCCGCACCGGCCGCACCGTCTCCTCCGGCCCGATCAAGGGCACCGGCCGCACCGAGGACGACCTCCTCGACAAGGACCACGCCGAGAACGTGATGATCGTCGACCTGGTCCGCAACGACCTCGGCCGGGTCTGCGAGACCGGCAGCGTCACCGTCCCCGACCTCTGCGCGGTCGAGAAGCACCCCGGCCTGGTCCACCTGGTCTCCACCGTCGAGGGCACCCTCGGCGAGGGCGCCGGCTGGCCCGAGCTCCTCGCCGCCACCTTCCCGCCCGGCTCCGTCACCGGCGCCCCCAAGTCCAGCGCCCTGCGGATCATCGAAGCCCTGGAGACCGCCCCGCGCGGCCCCTACTGCGGCGCCGTCGGCTGGGTCGACGCCGACCGCGGCGAGGCCGAACTCGCCGTCGGCATCCGCACCTTCTGGATCGACCGGACGGACCCCGACGCACCCGTCCTGCGCTTCGGCACCGGCGCCGGCATCACCTGGGGCTCCGACCCCGAACGCGAATGGGCCGAAACCGAACTGAAGGCGGCCCGACTGGTCGCGATAGCGTCGGGCAGCGAACCCGGCGCCGGATCCGGCAGCGGACCCGACCCGACCGGGGCCTGAGCCCCCACCGCTAGGAGCAGCACCCGATGCACAACCGCACCACGAGCTGGGTCAACGGCTCCCTGGTCGACTCCACCGACGCGGCCGTCTCGGTCCTCGACCACGGCCTCACCACCGGTGACGGCGTCTTCGAGACCCTGAAGACGGTCGACGGCCGGGCCTTCGCGGTCACCCGCCACCTCGACCGGCTCACCCGCTCCGCCCGCGGCCTCGGCCTGGCCGACCCCGACCACGACCTGGTCCGCGAGGCCTGCGCCCAGGTCCTCGCCGCCAACCCCGCACCGCTCGGCCGGCTGCGCGTCACCTACACCGGCGGCAACGGCCCGCTCAGCTCCGAGCGCGGCACCACCGGCCCCACCCTGGTCGTCGCCCTCAACGCGATCGGCCACCGCCCCGACGAGACCGCCGTCGCCGTCGTCCCCTGGCGCCGCAACGAGCACAGCGCCGTCGCCGGCCTCAAGACCACCTCGTACGCCGAGAACGTCGTCGCCCTGGCCGCCGCCCACCGCGCCGGCGCCTCCGAGGCCCTGTTCGCCAACACCGCCGGCCGGCTCTGCGAGGGCACCGGCTCCAACGTCTTCGTGGTCCTCGGCGGCCGCCTGCTCACCCCCGCCCTCGCCTCCGGCTGCCTGGCCGGCATCACCCGGCAGCTCGTCGTCGACTGGTGCGGCGCCGAGGAGGCCGACCTCCCGCTCAGCGCCCTCCAGGACGCCGAGGAGGTCTTCCTGACCTCCTCCACCCGCGACGTCCAGGCCGTCACCCGCGTCGACGACCGCGAACTGCCCGGCATCGGCCCCGTCACCGCCAAGGCCATGGCCGTCTTCACCGAGCGCAGCGGCGACGACCTCGACCCGTGATCCCCCGGGCAGCACACCGGTCGCGTGGATAACCCTCCGGGCAACGGGAAGGGAGCACCACATGACCACCACGCTGCGCCCCGAGGGCCCGGAGACACCCACCGCGGCCGGCGGCCGCACCAGACGCTGGCTGATCCTGTCGAACGGCCACCCGGTCGGCGTGCTGCGTACCACCGCAGACCCGCAGGGCGGCCGACTCTGGGGCCGGATATCCGAGTTGGAGATCACCGAGGGCCGCGGCCGGGGCCGGGGCACCTTCGGCGGGCTGGCCGCCGAGGAGGTGCTGCGGACCTGGGGCTGCACCCGGGTCGACGTCTCCGTCCCGGAGTCGGCCGCGGCGGCCCGCGGGCTCGCCCTGACCCTCGGGTACTCCGAGCGGGCCCTGGCCATGTCCAAGCTCCTGGCCGCCACCCCCGACCTGCCGACCGGGCTGAGCGTGCGCCCGTTCGACCGGCCGGCCGAACTCCGGGCCTGGTTCGACCGGTCCCTGGAGGACTACGTCGGCGCGATGGTGGACTCCGGTCTCACCGAGGAACAGGCCCGCGCCCGCACCGCCGCCGGCCGGGAGAACCCGGTCGCCTCCGACCCGGAGGCCCCGGGCGCGGTCGTGCGCCGGCTGTACGGCGAGGGCGGGCAGGAGCCGTACGGCCTGCTCTGGCTGCAGCTGCGCCTGCGCGACCTGCCGGACGGCGAACCGCTCGCCTGGGTGATGAAGGTCGAGGTCTCCCCGGCCCACCAGGGCCGGGGACACGGCCGCACGCTGATGCTGGTCGCCGAACGCGAGTGCCTGGCCGCCGGGGTGCGGCACCTCGGCCTCAACGTCTTCTCCGGCAACGAGGTCGCCGTCCGGCTCTACACCTCGCTGGGCTACCGGGTCACCGAGCGCCTCTACGGCAAGCAGCTGTGACCCGACGTGCCGTCAGGACGGGTTCGCCGCCTCGATGACGGCCGTGATCGAGGCGCGCAGCCCCTCCTGGCTCTTCCCGCCGTCGAGGCGCTTGCCGCCGATCACGTACGTCGGCGTGCCGGTGACCCCGATCGCCTTGCCCTCGGCCTGGTCGGCGTCGACGGTCAGCATGTGCCGGCCGTCGATCAGCGCGGTGTCCACCTCGTCGACGTCCGCCCCGACCTCCCGGGCCACCTCCAGCAGCACCTGCTGCCCGCGCGCCTCCAGCTCCGCGGTGCGGGCCAGCAGCGACTCCACGAACGGCCAGCCCAGCCCCTGCGCGAACGCCTCCTCGGCCGCCTCGGCGGCGGCGTAGGCGTGCTTGTGCTTCTCCAGCGGGAAGTGCCGCAGCTCCACGCTCAGCGCGGCGCCGTACTGCGCCCGCAGCGCCCGTACGTCGTCCAGCGCGGTGTGGCAGTCCGGGCACTGGAGGTCGCACCAGAACTCGAGGCGGGGGAGGGAACCATCGATCATTCCCCCAGTGTTCCACTAGTGGGCGCCCGCTCCGGCCGGAGGTGCGCCCGAGGGCGGACCGAGAGGAAGGCACCGATGACCAGGACGACCGGACCCGAAGGAGCGGCCCCGTGCTGAGCGCGTCGATCAGCTTCATCCTCACCGCGGGCGGGGTGGCCTTCGCGGGGCTGCGGGCCTACCGGCGGCGCTTCCTGTCGGCGACCCGCTGGTTCGCGGTGGCCCTGCTGCCCGCCGGCCTCTACCTGACCGGCCTGTTCCCGCTGGCGAGCACGATCGGCCGGGAGTTCGCCGACTGGGCGACCAAGCTGGTCCTCGACCCGCGGGTGTGGACCGGCATCGCGCTGCTCGGCGTCTCCGCGGCCCTGCTGGTCACCACCCGGTGGGTGGGTCGCCGGGGCGGCGCGGCGGTGGAGGGCGCCCCGGAGCGCGCGGCCGCGGCCGGGCCGGCGCCCGAGCGTCCCGCGGTGGCGCCGACGCCCAGGGCCGCGAAGAAGCCCGCCGCGGGCAAGCGGGAGGACGGCCTCGGCGACTTCGCCGACATCGAGGAGATCCTCCGCAAGCGCGGGATCTGAGCGGGACGGCCGGCGGGTCAGGCGGAGGGGACGGCCTCCGCCGACCGCTGCCGCGCCCGGTAGGCGGCGACGTGGAGCCGGTTGCCGCAGGTGCGGCTGTCGCAGTAGCGCCGCGAGCGGTTGCGGGAGAGGTCCACGAAGACCCGCGCGCAGTCCGGCGCCTCGCAGCGGCGCAGCCGCTCCCGCTCGCCCGCCATCAGGATGAAGGCCAGCGCCATGCCCAGCTCGGCCGCCAGGTGGTCACCGAGCGCGGCGTGCGGCGCGAAGTAGTGGATGTGCCAGTCGTGGCCGTCGTGGTCGGTGAGCCGGGGCGTCGTCCCGGCGGCCGCGACGATCGAGTTGACCAGCTCCGCGGCCTGCGCGGTGGACTCCGTCGCGAACACCTCGCGCAGCCGGGTGCGCAGCTCGTGCACCCGCCGCAGGTCGTCCTCGGTCAGCGAGTCGATCTCGCTGATCTCCTGGCGGACCACGAAGGCGTCCAGCGCGGCGACGTCCGGCAGCCGCTCGGCGCCGCACACCTCGGGTGCGGTGTTGAGCAGCTCCACGAGGATGCTCAGCGCGCACTCGGTGTCATGGGTGATCAGCACGTTGGGGGCTCCTCGCGCAGGGGGACTCCGATACCCCGCGTCCACGGTTACCCCAGACCATACCGGGCCCCGTGCCGGTAGGGCGGTGCCTTCTATCGAATGCGTGTACGTAGTCCGGCAAGGCGTACGAAACCGGGCACCGCCCGGGCGGACCGGCCTCCGGACCGGTCCGGGGCCCGCCGACGGGGCGTCCCCCGAAAGACGTCGGCGCCCGGCATCGAGGCCGGTCACCCGTGGGGGTGACCGGCCTCGATGCCGGGCGCCTGCGGTGCTGTGGGCCCGCTCCGGTGGGAGCGGGGCCGATCACCGGCCCCGAGACCGCGTGGTGCGCGGCTGAGTCCGCTGCCGTGCCCCCGAGTAGGACGGCTGCGATGGCGGCAGGGGGTACGGCCCCGCCGACGGCGGGGCGTGACCGCCTCCGGGCGGGGTCAGCTTTCGGCGAGGATGTGGGACAGCTCCCGGTCGAGGTCGAAGTGACGGTGTTCGGTGCCGGGGGGCACCGCGGCGTCCGTCCGCTTGAGGAACGACTCAAGCGCCCGGGCCGGGGCCTCCAGCAGGGCTTCTCCTTCCGGAGAGCTCAGCGCGATGCAGACCACCCCTTGCCCGTGGCTGCGCGACGGCCACACCCGGACGTCGCCGGTACCGGTGGGTCGGTGCAGCCCCTCCGCGAGGAGATCTCGGGCGAACACCCACTCCACGGTCTCGTCGGCGCCCGTGTGGAACGTGGCGTGCACGGCGTAGGGGTCGGCGGTGTCGTAGCGCAGGCCCGCGGGGACGGGCAGTGAGGACTCGCTGGACACGATGAGGCGCAGGTGCAGCTCGCAGCTGACCGTGGTGTTCATAAGCGCCATGGCCTTTCGCTCAGTGTGCGCTCGGGGAATCGCACGTCGGCGAACGGACCATCCCACCCCCAAGACCGATGTAAACCCCTCTGTCCCGATTCGGGCGCGAGTCGTACCCCTTACGGCGCATTGCCGAATCGCGTTGCGGCGGCCGGGCCCGGCATTACCCGGGTACTTCTTGGTTAGTTTCCTGGCATGACTGTGCGAAACGACAAGGCGGGCGGGAACGCGAGAACGGGTGAACCGGCTGTGCCGGTTGACACGGCTGTGGACGGTGGACGGGCGGTCGGTTCGAGGGCCCCGGCCTTCGTCCGCCGCTCGCCGGCGCTGCACCGGGTCTGGCAGGTGGCGGTCTTCGTGGCCGGCCTCGCCGTGGTGGCGCTCGGAGTGGTCATGCTGCCGATGCCCGGCCCCGGCTGGCTGGTGATCTTCCTGGGCATGGGGATCTGGTCCACCGAGTTCGTCTGGGCCCAGCTGGTCCTGCGGTGGACCCGCCGCAAGGTCGCCGAGGCCGCCCATCGGGCCATGGACCCGCGGGTGCGCCGCCGCAACCTGACGCTCACCGCGATCGGGCTGGCCGCCCTCGTGGGGGCGGGCGGCTGGTACTTCGCCCGCTACGGCCTGGCCCTGCCCTGGCGGCTGGACGGGAGCTGACCCGCCCGGGCGGAGGGGCCGCGACCAGCGGGGGTGTTCGGAGCACCCCTCGGGATGCGGTAATGTTTTCCCTGCACCCGGGCGATTAGCTCAGCGGGAGAGCACTTCGTTCACACCGAAGGGGTCACTGGTTCGATCCCAGTATCGCCCACCGGAATGCATTGTGATATGTGAGGCCCAGTCGATTATCGACTGGGCCTCACATGTATTTCCGGAAACGGTCCCGAGGGCCGTCGGTAATCGGCTGAGGGAGAGTCACCTCCCGTGCGGGGCGCGAGTTCTGCGGAGTCGTCGGCGGTCCCCGGAACGGGCGAGTTGTACGACCGGCCCCGAATGGTGCTACAGTTCTTCTCGTTGCCCGGGCGATTAGCTCAGCGGGAGAGCACTTCGTTCACACCGAAGGGGTCACTGGTTCGATCCCAGTATCGCCCACCGGACAGCACGCAGGCCCTGACCAGGAAACCGGTCAGGGCCTGCGGCGCGTCCGGGCCCCGGATCCCCGGGGCCGCCCGTCACGCCGCCGCCTCGCAGCCGTGCTCGGGCTCCAGCCGGCGCCCGCAGCCGCACCGGGCCGGCCGCAGCGGCCAGGACAGGTCCACCCGCTCCGGCGTCCCCGAACGGTCGAACCAGTTCTGCAGCCCTCGCGCCTGCGCCGCGTGCCAGATCGCCTGGCGCAGGTGCAGCTCCGCCGCCGACAGCCCGCCGAGCGCCGCCGGGTAGCGGGCGCCTATCCGCCGGGTCAGCGCCAGCGCCGCCGTCGCGTCCGCCGCCGCGTCGTGCGCCCCCGCCAGGTCCACGCCGTAGTGGGCGCACAGGTCGGTCAGCGTCCGGCGGCCCTTGCGGTAGCGGTCCACGTGCTTGTCCAGCACCCGCGGATCCAGCACCACCAGCCCGGCCGTCGACAGCCCGTCGGCGAGCGTCAGTCCGTGATGGCGGCGCAGCTCCCGGTCCAGCAGCGTCAGGTCGTAGGGCGCGTTCATCACCACCACCGGGTGCCCGGCCCGGGCCTCCGCCGCCAGCGCGCGGACGACCTCCGCCACCACCGTGCGGGCCGGGCGGCCGTGGGCGCGCACCCGGTCGTCGCTGATGCCGTGCACCGCGCGGGCGCCGTCCGGGATCGGAACGCCCGGATCCGCGAGCCAGGAGGTCGTCCGTGTCGGAGCGCCCGGCGCGAGCTGGACGACCAGGGCGGCGGAGACGATCCGGTCGTGCTCCACGTCCACGCCGGTCGTCTCGGTGTCGAACGAGGCGAGTGGGCCGGTGTACCAGTGCTGCTGCATGACTGCCCCTCAGACGAGCGTTGCGCCCGGTTGATACCCGCTTCTGACGCCCCCTCAACCCGTTTGGCCCAAGCCCGACCGGGGATCCTGCCCCTGACCGTCCCGTTCGAATCGACCGGTCCGCCCGGACCGGGGCGGGCCCGGAACCGGGGGAGGCACGGGGCGATGGCACTGACCCAGCCGCAGCCCGAGGAGGCGGCGGACGTCCTGCGGGGGAACCTCGCGGTCACCGCCTGCATGGAGACCCTGCAGGTCGGCTACCTGCACGCGGTCGCCGCCGCGGCCGGCTGCTCGCTCTCCCAGCCGTTCCCGGACAACGGCATCGACTGGCACGTCAGCCACGGCTCCCGGACGCACGAGGTGGACGACGAGGTCACCGTCAAGATCCAGCTCAAGGCCACCCAGCAGGTCGCGCCCGACCCGGCCGGGCCGTTCTTCAGCTTCACCCTCGACAACGACCACCTGCGCAAGCTCGCCCGGCCCCGGGTCGCCGTGCCGCGGATCCTCGTCGTGATGCTGCTGCCGCGCCGGGTCGGGCACTGGCTGCGGGCCCGCCCGGACGCCCTGGAGCTGCGGCACTGCTGCTACTGGGTCAACCTGGCCGGCCACCCGGTCACCGGGCAGCGGCGCACCAACGTCCGGGTGCCCACCGGCAAGGTCTTCGACGACCGCGCGCTCTGCGACATCATGGCCCGGGTCGGCGCGGGCGGCAGCCCGTGACGGCCCGGCCCCGGCAGGGAGGAACCGGACCCATGACACCGCCGCACGGACCGGGCGAACCGGCCCCGCCCCTGCCCGACCCGGCCGCCGTCGACCCGGCGGTGCTGGCCACCCTGCTCGCCCGGCACGGCTGGGTCCGCCGCGGCGGCCCGGCCGCCCGGTACGGACGCTGGACCCCGCCCGACGGCGAACCCGGCACCAGCCTGCTCGTCCCGGCCGGGGACGGCTTCGACGACGCCGTCGAACTCCTCGCCGACGCCGTCACCGCGCTCTCCCGCTCCCGCACCCCCTCCGCCCGCTCGATCCTGCTCGCCCTCGCCGTGCCCGGCGACGAACTGCGCTGGCACCGCGACCCGCCCGGCCCCGCCGGGGCCGCCCCCTGGGACGAGGCCGAGCGGCTCCGGCAGGCGGCGCGCGGGATGCTCGCCGCGGGGGCCAAGGCCGCCCGGGTCAGGGCCGGCTACTTCGGCGCCCGGCTGGACGGCCCCGCCGGGGACTTCCTGGACCGCGTCCTGCTGGTCGAACAGGGCGCCGCCCTCACCGCGTACACCCCCGCCCCCGAGGGCCGCGCCGCCGTCACCACCCTGGTCCGCGCACTGGAGGCGCTGCGCGACGCCGTCGACTACCGCCGGGTCAGCGGCGGGCCCGAGGCCTTCGGGAGCGCCGTCCAGGCCGGAGTCAGCCGGGAGCTCGTCCGGTCCGTCGAGGACCTGGTGCGCGACGCGACGGCCGCCCGGTTCGGCGTCGCCTGGTCGCCCGCCGCCGGGACACCGGGCGGCTTCGGGGACCGCCGGATCGACCTCGACTTCTCGCCCGGCGACCTGCCCGCCCTGGCGGAGGCCGCCGACCTGCTGGAACGCATCGAACCCGCCGTCGCCGTCACCGTGGTCGGCGTGGTCACCCGGCTCAAGCGGGCCGACCCGGCCGGGCCGGGCTCGGTACGGCTGCGGGTGCTGGCCGGCGCCGACGTCCGCGAGGTCAGGGTCCGCCTGCCCGACCCCGACTACCGGCTGGCCGTCGAGGCGCACCTCGCGGGCCTGCCGGTCCGCGTCTCCGGCCGGCTGGACCGGCACGGCGGCTTCCGCCGGCTGTCCCGCCCGCACGGACTGGAGCTCTGCGGCTGGGAGGAAGGGGACCGCGAGCGGCTGCTGAAGTCGCTCCGGGAGAGGACGGAGGAAGCGGGGGAAGGGGCGTAGGTGGACGGCGGGGGCGGCGCTCTCGGTACCATCGTCACGCGCAGCGCAGTGTTGCGTCCTCTGAAATCCAGCACGTCAGGAGAGACCGGTGACGGACGTCCGGGTAATCATCAGCCGCGAACCCGATCGGGAAGAGCGCGTGGTGACCACGGGCACTACGGCCGCCGAGCTCTTCGCCGACGACCGCTCGATCATCGCCGCCCGCGTCGGCGGCCAGCTCAAGGACCTCGCCTACGCCGTCCAGGACGGCGACGAGGTCGAGCCGGTCGAGATCGGCAGCAAGGACGGCCTGGACATCCTGCGCCACTCCACCGCGCACGTCATGGCCCAGGCCGTGCAGCAGCTCTTCCCCGAGGCCAAGCTCGGCATCGGCCCGCCGGTCAAGGACGGCTTCTACTACGACTTCGACGTCGAGAAGCCGTTCCACCCCGATGACCTCAAGGCCATCGAGAAGAAGATGCAGGAGATCATCAAGCGCGGGCAGAAGTTCTCCCGCCGCGTGGTCACCGACGAGTCGGCCCGCGAGGAGCTGGCCGCCGAGCCGTACAAGCTGGAGCTGATCGGCCTCAAGGGCTCCGCCGCCACCGCCGGCGAGGGTGCCGACGTCGAGGTCGGCGCCGGCGAACTCACCATCTACGACAACCTGGACGCCAAGAGCGGCGAGCAGTGCTGGGGCGACCTCTGCCGCGGCCCGCACCTGCCCAGCACCCGGCACATCCCGGCGTTCAAGCTGATGCGCAACGCGGCCGCCTACTGGCGCGGCAGCGAGAAGAACCCGATGCTGCAGCGCATCTACGGCACCGCCTGGCCGACCAAGGACGAGCTCAAGGCCCACCTGGACTTCCTCGTCGAGGCCGAGAAGCGCGACCACCGCAAGCTCGGCAACGAGCTCGACCTCTTCTCCATCCCCGAGGAGATCGGCTCCGGCCTCGCCGTCTTCCACCCCAAGGGCGGCATCATCCGCCGGGCCATGGAGGACTACTCGCGCAAGCGGCACGAGGAGGAGGGCTACGAGTTCGTCTACACGCCGCACGCCACCAAGGGCAAGCTCTTCGAGAAGAGCGGCCACCTCGACTGGTACGCGGACGGTATGTACCCGCCCATGCAGCTCGACGAGGGCGTGGACTACTACCTCAAGCCGATGAACTGCCCGATGCACAACCTGATCTTCGACGCGCGCGGCCGCTCGTACCGTGAACTGCCGCTGCGCCTCTTCGAGTTCGGGACGGTGTACCGCTACGAGAAGTCCGGCGTCGTGCACGGCCTGACCCGCGCCCGCGGCTTCACGCAGGACGACGCCCACATCTACTGCACCCGCGAGCAGATGGCGGACGAGCTCGACTCCACGCTGACCTTCGTGCTCAACCTCCTTCGCGACTACGGTCTGACCGACTTCTACCTGGAGCTGTCGACCAAGGACCCGGAGAAGTTCGTGGGGACGGACGAAGCCTGGGAGGAGGCCACCGCCGTCCTGGCGAGCGTGGCCGAGAAGCAGGGCCTGCCGCTGGTTCCGGACCCGGGCGGCGCGGCCTTCTACGGCCCGAAGATCTCGGTGCAGGCGAAGGACGCCATCGGCCGTACCTGGCAGATGTCGACGATCCAGCTGGACTTCAACCTGCCGGAGCGCTTCGACCTCGAGTACACCGCGGCGGACGGCTCGCGTCAGCGGCCGGTCATGATCCACCGCGCGCTGTTCGGCTCGATCGAGCGGTTCTTCGCGGTGCTGCTGGAGCACTACGCCGGCGCCATGCCGCCGTGGCTGGCCCCGGTCACCGTCACCGGCATCCCGATCACCGACGAGCACGTGCCGTACCTGCTGGAGGTCGCGGCCGAGCTCAAGAAGCACGGGATCCGGGTCGAGGTGGACACCTCGGACGACCGCATGCAGAAGAAGATCAGGAACGCCCAGAAGACCAAGGTCCCGTTCATGCTGATCGCCGGCAACGACGACGTCGAGGCGGGCGCGGTGTCCTTCCGCTACCGCAACGGCGAGCAGAAGAACGGCGTGCCGGTCGCGGACGCCGTCGCGGAGATCGTGGACGCGGTGAGGAACCGGATCCAGGTGTGATCCGGTAGCAGGACGGTCGTGCGCGGGGCAGGCTCTCGAAGAGTCTGCCCCGCGCGGCTTTGCAAGCACCGTCGGGCGAATATGCTGATCAGCATGACGACTGAGCCGGAACTTCAGCGGGGCGTCGGCGAGCCGGACGGCTTCCGCCGCCTGTGGACGCCTCATCGGATGGCGTACATCCAGGGTGAGAACAAGCCCACCGGCCCGGCTCCGGACGACGGTTGTCCGTTCTGCTCGATCCCGTCCCTGAGCGACGAGGACGGGCTGGTCATCGCCCGGGGGAGCGCCGTGTTCGCGGTGCTGAACCTGTACCCGTACAACGGCGGGCACCTGATGGTGGTCCCGTACCGGCACGTGGCCGACTACACCGACCTGGACGAGGCGGAGACGGCCGAGCTGGCGGTCTTCACCAAGAAGGCGATGACGGCGCTGCGGGCGGCCTCCGGGGCCCACGGGTTCAACATCGGGATGAACCAGGGCGCGGCGGCCGGGGCGGGGATCGCGGCGCACCTGCACCAGCACGTGGTGCCGCGCTGGGGCGGGGACACCAACTTCATGCCGGTGGTCGGCCACACCAAGGTGCTGCCGCAGCTGCTGGCGGACACCCGGAAGATGCTGGCCGAGGTCTGGCCGCAGGGCTGATCCGTCCACCGGACACGTGGGAGGGCCCCACCGAGGATCTCGGTGGGGCCCTCCCGTGTTCTCCGGACCGGTGGATCAGCCGGCGTTGAAGGTGTCGACGTCGTACGGCCGGGGGCTCTGCGCCTCGGACTTGATGACCGAGGTGCGGTTCTTGAAGAAGCGGTCCGCGTCCAGGTCGTGCTCCTCCAGGAACTCCAGCGTGGCCGCATGGACGGCGGCGAGCACCGGGACGGAGGCGTTCTGCGCGTTGTCGACCATGGAGCGGTTCTCCCAGGCCCGGCCGGCCCAGATGTGCCGCAGGCCGAACGGCTCCGGCAGTCCGAGCCCGCCGCCGAGCCAGCCCAGCAGGCCGGGCATCCGGTGGAACGGGGCGCGGACGGCCTGGCGGACGACCTCGTCGTTGTCGATCAGGGGGAGCTTGACGGTGCGCTCCTCCCAGAACTTCACGGTCTTCGCGACCGACTTCTCCTTGTCCTTGGGCTTGTCGAAGAAGACGCCCTTGACCGGGCCCAGCGCGTAGCCGGACACGGTGATGTTCAGGACGTTGGCGAGCAGGGTGACGGTGACGGTGAAGGTGAGGACCAGCTTGCCGTCGTGGGTGATGAACTGGGTGGCGAGGTAGTGCCGGGGGCCGCCGGAGAAGGTCTGCTTGTCGGCGACGCTCTGCACGGCGAAGTCGCGCATCCGGTCGCCGTCCATGTCGGCGTTGGCGGGGCGGCTGATCTCGTCGGCGCCCTCGCCGATGTCGAAGACCACCCACTGCTTGATGGCGACGTTGGGCATGCCGCTGTTGGCGACGTGGCTGACGCCGAGGCCCTTGAGGTGGGAGGAGATCCGGCGGACCAGGTCCCAGGGGTGGAAGGCGCGGAAGTCGACGTGGCCCTCGGCGGGGTGGAGGGTGTCGGCGAGGCGCCACTCGCCCCAGCGGCGGCCGGCGCCCAGGATGCCCTTGGGACCGGCGTAGTGGTGGATGTTAGTCTCCTGCTCGGCGTCCAGGCGGCCGAGCTTGTCGCGCAGGTCGGCGGCCTTCTTGTCGAGGTCGTCGCGGGGGACGGCCTTGGCGACGGAGGCGGCCACCACGCTGCCCTCGACCAGCGCCTGCCAGCGCGAGCGCAGGTCCTTGGCGGAGCGCTCGACGATCCGGCGGGCGAGGTACCAGCCGACGATCGGCGCGAGCATGGTGACGCGCAGGTAGACGCCGATGAAGCCGGTGGCCGGCGGGCGCAGCGCGAGCAGGACGGCGAGGGCGGCCGTCGCGGCGAGCACGATGCCGCCGTAGACGGCCGCGTTCTTCGGGTTGTCCCGCTTGAGCCAGGCGCGGAGCTGGAAGGCGCCGAGCCAGACCAGGGTGCCGGGGAGGAAGAGCACGCCGGTGGCGATGGAGACGGTGCTGAGCTGCCGGTCGCGGGTGTTGCGCAGTTCCTCGGCGGCCAGGCAGTGTTCGACGACCTGGCGGGTGTCGACTCCGAAGGCCGGGACGAGGGGTTTGCGGTCGCCGCCGAGGGCCCGGGAGATCAGCGCCTTGCTGAAGGCCTCGCCGAGGTTGGGGCGGAAGAGCGCGAAGCGGCCCTTCTTCTCCGTGGCGTCGGCGACGGCGTCGACGAAGCCCTTGATCTCGCCGTCGCGGTAGGCGGTCGAGGAGAGTCCCTGGGTGATGGCGGTCTGCGGGCCGGCGTCGGTCCGGGGTATCTGCGCACCCGGGGTCATGTCGAGTGTGGTCACGGTGGCGTCCCCTCCTCCCCTTGTCAGCGGCAGGTTACCGTGCCGTGGCACCCCCGCGCGGATGATCGTCTGAAGTACCGTCACCGGAGGCCTGAGGGGCATGATGCCCAGCTACCGGCGGGTCGATGCCCGTTGAGGTGGCGGTGGTGGCGGTGGGGCAGGATGGACGGTGGGAACGTGGAAAGGGGCGCGGCCGTGAGGGATCCGGTGCTGGTCTTCGACGGGGACTGTTCGTTCTGTTCGTCGTGCGTCCGCTGGGCGGAGCGGTACCTGCGGCAGACGCTGGCCTCGGGGGGCTGGGAGGCGGTGCCGTTCCAGTTCGCGGATCTGGCGGGGCTGGACGCGCTGGCCGGCGGCCGGGGGGAGGTGTCGGCCGGGCGGGCGGAGCGGGAGGTGCTCTGGGTGACGCCGACCGGCCGGGTGTACGGGGGCGCGCAGGCGGTTGCGCGGCTGCTGATGCGCTCCGGCGGGGTGTGGGCGTACCTGGGCGCCGTGTTGACGGCGGCGCCGGTTCGGCCGTTGGCGGGGCTGGTCTACCGCTGGGTGTCGCGCAACCGGCACCGGATGCCGGGGGGCACGGCGGCGTGCGCGCTGCCGAACCGGAATCCCGCCCGGCCGTAGGGCAGCCGGTGGTTCAGTCGGTGTAGCGCTCGGCCAGGGCGGCGGGCATGGGTTCGTGGCGCAGGTAGGCGCGGGAGAACTCGGCGGTGCCGTGGGTGAGCGAGCGCAGGTCGATCGGGTAGCGGACCAGTTCGAGTTCGGGGACCTCGGCGCGCAGCAGGGTGAGGCCGGTGCCGCCGGTCTCGCTGCCGAGGACGCGGCCGCGGCGGGCGGAGAGGTCGCCGAGGACGGCGCCGAGGTAGTCGTCGGGGAGCAGGACGCTGACGGCGGCGACGGGTTCGAGCAGACGGATGACGGCGTGCTCGGCGGCGTCGCGCAGGGCGAGGGCGGCGGCGTTCTGGAAGGACGCGTCGGAGGAGTCGACGGAGTGGGCCTTGCCGTCGGTGAGGGTGACCCGGACGTCGACGAGCGGGTAGCCGGTGGTGACGCCCTTGGCGAGCTGGGCGCGGACGCCCTTCTCGACGGAGGGGATGAAGTGCTTGGGGACGGCCCCGCCGACGACGTGCTCCTGGAACTCGAAGCCGGAGCCGGCCGGGAGCGGTTCGACCTCGAGCTCGCAGATGGCGTACTGGCCGTGGCCGCCGGACTGCTTGACCAGGCGGCCGTGGCCGACGGCGGCGGTGCCGAAGGTCTCGCGCAGGGCGACCTTGGGTTCGACGGTGTCGACGTGGACGACGTGGCGGGTGCGGAGACGGTCGAGGACGACCTCGGCGTGCGCCTCGCCGGTGCACCAGAGGACGAGCTGGTGGGTGTCGGGGTTCTGTTCCAGGCGGAGCGCCGGGTCCTCGGCGACGAGGCGGGAGAGGGCCTGGGAGAGCTTGTCGTCGTCGGCCTTGCTGTGGGCTTCGACGGCGATCGGGAGCAGTGGCTCGGGGAGGGCCCAGCCGTCGAGGTCGACGGGGTGGCCGGGGTCGTGGACGGTGTCGCCGGCGCGGGCGGTGGTGAGTTTGGCGGCGCAGACGAGGTCGCCGGCGACGGCGTGCGGGACGGGTCGCTGGAGCTTGCCGAAGGGGCTGGTGAGGCCGGTGACGCGTTCGTCGCCGTTCTGGTCGGCGGCGTGGGCGGGGCCGGTGAGGTGGATCCGGGTGTCGGGGCGCAGGGTGCCGGCGTACAGGCGCAGCAGGCTGATCCGGCCGACGTAGGCGTCGCCGGTGACGCGGACGACCTGGGCGGCGAGCGGGGCGTCGGGGTCGCAGGCGGGGGCGGGGCGGGTGCGTTCGGTGGGGTCGGGGAAGCTGTGCGCGATGAGGTCGAGGAGTTCGGCGGCGCCGAGGCCGTTCTCGCTGGTGGGGACGGCGGGGTGGAGGGCGCAGGAGAGGACTTCGCGGCGCAGGCCGGCTTCGAGGGAGTCGGTGTCGAGGGGGTCGCCGGAGAGGTAGCGCTCCATGAGGGTGTCGTCCTGGCCGGAGATGGCTTCGACGAGGCTGTCGTGGGCGGGGGTGGTGTCGGGGAGGGGCTCGGCGTCGCCGTAGGTGTCGCCGGTGAGGAGGTCGACGCTGCCGTCGGGGTGTCCGTCGTGGAGGACGGGCAGGAAGAGCGGGCGGAGGGTGTCCGGGCCCAGGTCGAAGGCGTCGTGGCAGGCGGTGAGGATGTCGTCGAAGCCGGTGCGGGCGAGGTCGAGTTTGGCGACGGCGATGGCGCGGGGGATGCCTTCGGCGGCGCATTCGCGCCACAGGGCGCGGGTGGGGGCGGTGACCGGGTCGGTGGCGGAGACGACGAAGACGGCGGCGTCGGCGGCGTGGAGGGCGGCGCGCAGGTCGGCGGTGAAGTCGGGGTGGCCGGGCGGGTCGATCAGGTTGATCTTGACGCCCTTCCATTCGAGCGGGAGGAGCGCGAGCTGGACGGAGCGCTGCTGCTGGTGCTCGATGTCCTCGTGGTCGGAGACGGTGGTGCCGTCGGTGACGCGGCCGGCCCGGCCGGTGGCGCCGGCGGCCAGGGCGAGGGATTCGGCGAGGGTGGTCTTGCCCACACCGCTGGAGCCGATGAGGACGACGTTGCGCAGGTCCTGCGGGCCGGTGACGGCGGGTGCCTGGCCGGCTCGTGCCGTGCTGCGGTCGGGCATCGGGGTCTCCTCCCGTGGCGCCGAGGCTGTCCATCGCAGTCTAGGGTCGGGTTCGGTGGGGCGCGTCTCGTAACGGCCGGTCGGTGACCGTGGGTGTGCGTGCGGTGGCGGGGGCGGCGTCCGGCGGTGCGTGCGCCGGAGCGTGTCCTGGGCGTGGCTACGATGGGTGCGCCGGACGGGCTGATCCGCCCGGCCGTCTGCCGCGCGTGCTGCGCCAGGCGGGTATCTGGGAGATCGGAGCGGCTGGGAAGGCCATGCTCAACAAATACGCGCGTGCCTTCTTCACACGTGTCCTGACCCCGTTCGCCGCGTTCCTGATCCGTCTGGGTGTGAGCCCGGACGCCGTGACGCTGATCGGTACCGCCGGTTCGGTGGCCGGTGCGCTGGTGTTCTTCCCGCGTGGGGAGTTCTTCTGGGGCACCATCACGATCACGCTGTTCATCTTCTCGGACCTGGTGGACGGGAACATGGCCCGCCAGCTGGGTCGGAGCACGAAGTGGGGGGCGTTCCTCGACTCCACCCTGGACCGGGTCGCGGACGCGGCGATCTTCGGCGGTCTGGCGATGTGGTACGCGGGCAAGGGTGACGACGACCTGCTCTGCGCGGTGGCGATCTTCTGCCTGGCGAGCGGTCTGGTGGTGTCGTACACCAAGGCCCGGGCGGAGAGCCAGGGCCTGCCGTGCGACGTGTCGGGGCTGGTGGAGCGGGCCGAGCGGCTGGTGGCCAGCCTGGTGGCGGCCGGGGTCGCGGGTCTGCACAAGTTCGGTGTGCCGTACGTGGAGTGGCTGCTGCCGGTGGCGTTGTGGCTGGTGGCGGCGGGCAGCCTGGTGACGGTGTTCCAGCGGATGCTGACCGTGCGCCGGGAGGCGTTCGAGGCCGACCGAGCGGCGGCCGGGAGCTGATGGGGGGCGTCCTGCGGTGACGGACCGACTGGTGTACTGGGCGTACGCGCTGGGGTGGGGGCTGCTGAAGCACCTGCCGGAGCGGGTGGCCCGGGGGCTGTTCGACCGGCTGGCGGACTACGCGTGGCGCAGGCGCGGCAAGCGGGTGCTCCAGCTGGAGGCGAACCTGCGCCGGGTCCGTCCGGGGCTGGACGAGGCCGCGCTGCGGAAGCTGTCCCGGGCCGGGATGCGCTCGTACCTGCGGTACTGGATGGAGTCGTTCCGGCTGCCGGTGTGGAGCCGGGAGCGGGTGGCCCGGGACGTCCAGGTGGAGGGTTTCGAGAACCTGCGGGCGGCGCTGGAGGCCGGGCGGGGCGCGGTGATAACGCTGCCGCACATGGGCAACTGGGACCTCGCGGGGACCTGGGTGGCGCAGCAGGGCTACCCGTTCACCACGGTCGCGGAGCGGTTGAAGCCGGAGCGGCTGTTCGACCGGTTCGTGGCGTTCCGGGAGGCCCAGGGCATGGAGGTGCTGGCGCTGACCGGTGGTTCGGTGAACGTGGTCGGCACGCTGGCGCGGCGGCTGCGCGAGGGCCGGCTGGTCTGTCTGGTGGGGGACCGGGACCTGTCGGAGGCGGGCATCGGGGTGACGTTCTTCGGCGAGGGGACCCGGATGCCGGCCGGTCCGGCGGCGCTGTGCCAGCGGACCGGGGCGGCGCTGCTGCCGGTGACGCTCTGGTACGACGGCCCGGTGCTGCGGGCTCGGATCCACCCCGAGGTGCCGGTGCCCGAGGAGGGCGACCGCAAGGAGCGCACCCGGGCGATGACCCAGGCGATGGCGGACGTGTGGGAGCAGGGCATCCGGGAGCACCCGCAGGACTGGCACATGCTGCAGAGGTTCTGGCTGGCCGACCTGCCGGTCCGTGAGACGGTGAGCGCGGCGTCCGCGGAGCGCGTGGAGGCGGCTCCGGAGCCCGCGGCCGAGGCCTCCGGGTCCTGATCCGTCGGCCGGGGCCGCCGGGTCCCGAGCCGTTCCGCCGTCCCGCCCGCACGACCGTCCGAAGGAGCTTGAGGAACCCGTGAAGATCGGCATCGTCTGCCCGTACGACTGGGACGTCCCCGGTGGGGTGCAGTTCCACATCCGGGACCTGGCCGAGCACCTGATCGGCGTGGGGCACGAGGTGTCGGTGCTGGCGCCGGCCGAGGACGACGAGGCGCTGCCGCCGTACGTGGTCCCGGCCGGGCGGTCGGTGGCGGTGCCGTACAACGGGTCGGTGGCGCGGCTGAGCTTCGGGTTCCTGTCCGCGGCGCGGGTGCGGCGCTGGCTGCACGACGGGCGCTTCGACATCCTGCACGTGCACGAGCCGGCCGCGCCGAGCCTGTCGATGCTGGCCGCGTGGTCGGCGACCGGGCCGATGGTGGGGACCTTCCACACCTCCAACCCGCGGTCGCGGGTGATGATCGCGGCCTCGCCGATCCTGCAGCCGGGGCTGGAGAAGATGCGGGCGCGGATCGCGGTGTCGGAGTACGCCCGGCGCACCCTGGTGGAGCACCTGGGCGGGGACGCGGTGGTGATCCCGAACGGCGTGGACGTGGGCTTCTTCGCCGAGGCGGAGCCGGACGAGCGCTGGACGGGCCACGCGGCGAAGGGGGAGCCGGGCACGATCGGCTTCATCGGGCGGATCAACGAGCCGCGCAAGGGCCTGCCGACGCTGCTGGCGGCGCTGCCGCGGATCCTGGCGGAGCGGCCGGGGGTGCGGCTGCTGGTGGCGGGCAAGGGCGACGAGGAGGAGGCCGTCGCGGGCCTGGCGCCCGAGGTGCGCCGGCAGGTGGAGTTCCTCGGCATGGTGAGCGACCGGGACAAGGCCCGGCTGCTGCGCAGCGTGGACCTGTACGTGGCGCCGAACACCGGTGGCGAGAGCTTCGGGATCATCCTGGTCGAGGCGATGTCCGCGGGGGCGCCGGTGCTGGCGAGCGATCTGGACGCGTTCAAGCAGGTGCTGGACGGCGGGGACGCGGGCGAGCTGTTCCCGGTGGAGGACGCGGACGCGCTGGCCCGTGCGGCGCTGCGGCTGCTGGGTGATCCGGCGCGGCTGGAGGAGCTGCGGGAGGCGGCCTCGCGGCACGTGCGGCGGTTCGACTGGTCGACGGTCGGCGCGGACATCCTGGCGGTGTACGAGACGGTGACGGCGGGCGAGGCGGCGGTGGTCGAGGAGGACGAGCGCAGCGGGCGGCGCGGCCGGTTCGGGCTGGCCAGGGACTGAACCCCGGGGTCGGGGCCGGGTGGGGGCGGCGTTAGGGTCGGAGGTCCGTACCACTGCGATCCACGGGGGCACACACGATGCCGCAGATCTCCGTCGACTACTCGGCCGACCTGGCCGGCACCTTCGACCGCCGGGGCCTCGGCCTGGCGATCAACCGGCTGGCGGAGGAGACGATCGACGCGCGGCCGGGCTCCTGCAAGACGGTGTTCCGGCGGAGCGAGGTGCTGGTGGTCGGCACCGACGGGGCCGCCACCGACACCCAGGTGTTCGTGGAGTTCCAGGTCTTCCCGGGCCGTGCCCCGGAGGCGAAGGCGGCGCTGGGCGAGGGCGTGCTGGCGCTGCTGGCCGAGTACGTCCGGCCGAAGCCGGGCACCCGGCTGTTCACCGCGGTGAACATCACGGACATCGACCGGGAGGGCTACCGGAACGCGACCGCTCAGGGCTGACCCGGTGACACGCGGTAACGTAGCGGCCCGTGACTACCTGGATCTGGGCCGGCGTGGCCGTGGTGCTGTTCGGCATGTACCTGAGTTGGACGGCCGGTCGGCTGGACCGGTTGCACGCCCGGATCGACGCCGCGCGGGCGGCGCTGGACGCGCAGCTGGTCCGTCGGGCCTCGGTGGCGATGGAGCTGGCGACGTCCTCGCTGCTGGATCCGGCGGCCTCGCTGCTGCTGCTGGACGCGGCGCACGCGGCCCGGCAGGCCGAGGACGAGCAGCGCGAGGTCGCGGAGAGCCAGCTGAGCCTGGCGCTGCGGGCGGTGTTCGAGGAGCCGGAGCAGATGGCGGCGCTGATGGCCGAGCCGGGTGGCGAGGACGCGGTTCGTGATCTGACGGCCGCTGTGCGGCGGGTGCCGATGGCCCGCCGGTTCCACAACGACGCGGTGCGGGCGGCGCGGGCGGTGCGCGAGCACCGGCTGGTGCGGTACTTCCGGTTGGCGGGGAAGGCGCCGTTCCCGTTGGCGTTCGAGATGGACGACGCCCCGCCGCCCGCCCTCACGCCCGAGGGGGCGCCTGCTTAAGGTGTCCCCGGATACGGCCCGTTTGTCGTATCCCGTCGTCCGGGCTGGACTTGGTGGCGCAAGAGTGGGTCACCCGTTCTGCCTACCATAGGGCGATAGCACTGATTCATCTTCGAGTGAGGTCTCACGTGTCCACCACCCCCACCACCGCAGACCAGCCGCAGATCGGCACCGCCCGGGTCAAGCGCGGCATGGCCGAGCAGCTCAAGGGCGGTGTGATCATGGACGTGGTCAACGCCGAGCAGGCCAAGATCGCCGAGGACGCCGGCGCGGTCGCCGTCATGGCCCTGGAGCGGGTCCCCGCGGACATCCGCAAGGACGGCGGCGTGGCCCGCATGTCCGATCCGAACATGATCGAGGAGATCATCGAGGCGGTCTCCATCCCGGTGATGGCCAAGTCCCGCATCGGTCACTTCGTCGAGGCCCAGGTGCTCCAGTCGCTGGGTGTCGACTACATCGACGAGTCCGAGGTGCTGACCCCGGCCGACGAGGTCAACCACTCGGACAAGTTCGCCTTCACCACCCCGTTCGTCTGCGGCGCCACCAACCTGGGCGAGGCCCTGCGCCGCATCGCCGAGGGCGCGGCCATGATCCGCTCGAAGGGCGAGGCCGGCACCGGCAACGTCGTCGAGGCCGTCCGCCACCTGCGCCAGATCAAGAACGAGATCGGCCAGCTGCGCGCCCTGGACAACAACGAGCTGTACGCCGCCGCCAAGGAGCTGCGCGCCCCGTACGAGCTGGTCAAGGAGGTCGCCGAGCTCGGCAAGCTGCCGGTCGTGCTGTTCTCCGCCGGTGGCGTGGCCACCCCGGCCGACGCCGCGCTGATGCGCCAGCTGGGCGCCGAGGGCGTCTTCGTCGGCTCCGGCATCTTCAAGTCGGGCGACCCGGCCAAGCGCGCCGCCGCCATCGTGAAGGCCACCACCTTCTTCGACGACCCGAAGATCATCGCGGACGCCTCCCGGAACCTGGGCGAGGCCATGGTCGGCATCAACTGCGACACCCTGCCGGAGACCGAGCGCTACGCCAACCGCGGCTGGTAACCACCACCCCCTCCGGCCGGCCCGCCGCAGCGCCTCGGCGCGCGGCGGGCCGCGCCACGCAGTCCGTCGTAACGATCGATAGAGGTTGAAGACCGTGAGCACTCCTGTCATCGGCGTCCTCGCCCTCCAGGGCGACGTCCGCGAGCACCTGGTGGCGCTGGCCGAGGCCGACGCGCTCGCCCGTCCGGTGCGCCGCGCCGAGGAGCTGGCCGAGGTCGACGCGCTGGTCATCCCCGGCGGGGAGTCCACCACCATGTCCAAGCTGGCGCTGCTGTTCGGCGTGATGGACCCGCTGCGCGAGCGGGTCGCCGCCGGGATGCCGGTCTACGGCACCTGCGCGGGCATGATCATGCTGGCGGACAAGATCCTGGACGGCCGCGACGACCAGCAGACCGTCGGCGGCATCGACATGACGGTGCGCCGCAACGCCTTCGGCCGCCAGAACGAGTCCTTCGAGTCCGGGATCGACTTCGCGGGCCTGGACGACGCGCCGGTGCACGGCGTCTTCATCCGGGCCCCCTGGGTCGAGTCGGTCGGCGCCGGCGTCAGGGTGCTGGCCGAGCTGCCCGCCGCGGACGGCCCGGAGAGCCGGATCGTGGCGGTGCGCCAGGGCAACCTGCTGGCCACCTCGTTCCACCCCGAGCTGACTGGCGACCACCGGGTGCACGCGTACTTCGTGCGGATGGTCGAGGAGCACCTCGCGGCGGCCGCGCGCTGACCGGGCCGGCCGCGCGCTGACCGTGTGCGCCTCACCGGTGACAACACCGGTAAGATCTCATCTGTTCATTTCCCTTTGGCGACGTAAAGGAGCTGGCGATGTCCGGCCACTCTAAGTGGGCTACCACCAAGCACAAGAAGGCCGTGATCGACGCCAAGCGCGGCAAGCTCTTCGCCAAGATGATCAAGAACATCGAGGTGGCGGCGAAGACCGGCGGGCCCGACCCGGCGGGCAACCCGACCCTCTACGACGCCATCCAGAAGGCGAAGAAGAGCTCGGTCCCGATCGACAACATCAACCGCGCCGTCAAGCGCGGTGGCGGTCTGGAGGCCGGCGGTGCCGACTACCAGACCATCATGTACGAGGGCTACGGCCCGAACGGCGTCGCGGTCCTGATCGAGTGCCTCACCGACAACCGCAACCGCGCCGCCTCCGACGTGCGCGTCGCGATGACCCGCAACGGCGGCTCGATGGCCGACCCGGGCTCGGTGTCGTACCTGTTCACCCGCAAGGGCGTCGTCATCGTCCCGAAGTCCGACGGCGTGGACGAGGACAAGCTGTTCGAGGTCGTCCTGGACCAGGAGCCGGAGGAGATCAACGACCTCGGCGACTCGTTCGAGATCGTCTCCGAGGCCTCGAAGATGGTCGCCGTGCGCACCGCGCTGGTCGACGCCGGCGTCGACTACGACTCGGCCGAGGCCAACTTCCTCCCCAGCATGCAGGTCGAGCTGGACGTCGACGGCGCCCGCAAGATCCTTAAGCTGATCGACGCACTGGAGGACAGCGACGACGTGCAGAACGTCTTCGCCAACTTCGACATCCCCGACGAGGTCGGCGCGCAGCTCGACGCCGAGTGACACGGCGGCGTCCGATCGACGGCGGGTGACCGTTCCCACTGCCCGGCCCGGTGGTCCCTGGACCACCGGGCCGGTGTCGTCGGTCGGGTTGTCGGACCCGGACGGTAGCCTTCGCAGGTCGCCTGCGGGCGGCGGTCGACGAGAGGCGGGGCGAGTGGTTCGGGTACTGGGCGTGGACCCGGGGCTGACGAGGTGCGGGGTCGGCGTGGTCGAGGGCGCGCCGGGCCGGCCGCTGCGGATGGCCGGGGTCGGCGTGGTTCGCACGCCCGCCGAGGCCGAGATCGGGCAGCGGCTGCTCCAGGTCGAGCAGGGCATCGAGGCCTGGCTGGACGAGCACCGGCCCGACCTGGTCGCCGTCGAGCGGGTCTTCGCCCAGCACAACGTCCGCACCGTGATGGGCACCGCCCAGGCCAGTGCCGTCGCGATGCTCTGCGCCACCCGGCGCGGCATCCCCGTCACCCTGCACACCCCCAGCGAGGTCAAGGCCGCCGTCACCGGCTCCGGCCGGGCCGACAAGGCGCAGGTCACCGCCATGGTGCAGCGCCTGCTGCGGCTGGACGCGCCGCCCAAGCCCGCCGACGCCGCCGACGCGCTGGCGCTCGCCATCTGCCACATCTGGCGCGGCGGGGCGACCAACCGGCTGGAGGCGGCCGTCCGGGCCGCCCGCGCCACTCCCCGTACCACCTCCGTGAAGGGCACCGTCCGATGATCGCGTTCGTGCAAGGGCCCGTCGCGGCCATCTCCTCCGGGATCGCGGTGGTCGAGGTCGGCGGGGTCGGCATGGCCGTGCAGTGCACCCCGAACACCCTGGCCGGGCTGCGGCTGGGCGAGCCGGCCCGGCTGGCCACCTCGCTGGTGGTCCGGGAGGACTCGCTCACCCTGTTCGGCTTCGCGGACGACGACGAGCGCGCCGTGTTCGAGATCCTCCAGGCCGCGCCCGGCGTCGGCCCCAAGCTGGCGCAGGCGATCCTCGGCGTGCACAGCCCCGACGCGCTGCGCGCCGCCGTCGCGGGCGGCGACGAGAAGGCGCTGGTCGCCGTGCCGGGCATCGGCAAGGCCAAGGCGGCCAAGCTGCTGCTGGAGTACAAGGACAAGCTCGGCGCCCCGCACGGCGCCGTCCCCGCCCAGAAGCCGGTCGCGGCCGGCCCGGCGCCGTGGAGCGAGCAGCTGCACTCCGCGCTGACCGGCCTCGGCTACGCCCCGCGCGAGGCGGACGAGGCGGTCGCGGCCGTCACCCCGGAGGCCGAGGCGCAGCCGACGCCGGACGTCGGCGCCCTGCTCCGGCTCGCCCTGCGCGGCCTCAACCGCGCCCGCTGACCACCTGACGATCTGTCCCCTTGTCGACACCGGAGACTCTGGAGCCCGCGACGATGTACGACCCGGAACCCGCCGACCGGCTGGTCACGGCCGCCGCCGACGGTGAGGACCAGGCGGTGGAGGCCGCGCTGCGGCCCAAGCTGCTGGACGAGTTCATCGGCCAGGAGCGGGTGCGCGAGCAGCTGTCGCTGGTGCTCCAGGCGGCCCGCCAGCGCGGCAGCGCGCCCGACCACGTGCTGCTGAGCGGCCCGCCCGGGCTCGGCAAGACCACCCTGTCCATGATCATCGCCGCCGAGCTGGGCGCCCCGATCCGGATCACCTCCGGCCCGGCCATCCAGCACGCGGGGGACCTCGCGGCGATCCTCTCCTCGCTCACCGAGGGCGAGGTGCTCTTCCTCGACGAGATCCACCGGATGTCCCGGCCGGCCGAGGAGATGCTCTACATGGCGATGGAGGACTTCCGGGTCGACGTGATCGTCGGCAAGGGCCCGGGCGCCACCGCCATCCCATTGGAGCTGCCGCCCTTCACCCTGGTCGGCGCCACCACCCGGGCCGGCCTGCTGCCGCCACCGCTGCGCGACCGCTTCGGCTTCACCGGGCACATGGAGTTCTACGCCCCGGCCGAGCTCCAGCGGGTGGTGCACCGCTCGGCCACGCTGCTGGACGTGGAGATAGACCCGGCCGGCGCGGCCGAGATCGCCGGGCGCTCGCGCGGCACCCCGCGCATCGCCAACCGGCTGCTGCGCCGGGTCCGCGACTACGCCCAGGTCCGGCACGACGGGCAGGTCACGGCGGAGATCGCCGCCCAGGCGCTGGACGTCTACGAGGTGGACGCCCGCGGTCTGGACCGGCTGGACCGCGCGGTGCTGGACGCGCTGCTGCGGCTGTTCGGCGGCGGTCCGGTCGGTTTGTCGACACTCGCGGTCGCCGTGGGGGAGGAGTCCGAGACGGTCGAGGAGGTCGCCGAGCCCTTCCTGGTCCGCGAGGGCCTGCTCGCCCGCACCCCGCGCGGGCGGATCGCCACCGCCGCCGCCTGGCAGCACCTCGGCCTGACCCCGCCGGCGCAGACCCCGCCGGTCCAGACCACGCGCGGAAGCGTTCCGGCCCAGTCGGAGCTGTTCCCCGCCGACGAGAGTTGACCGCCATCGGCTGAACGGGTGAGTCCGGCCGGTCGGTTCCCGCCCCGCGCATCCGTGGCGGCACACGGAGGAGCCGGGACGGAAGTCCGGGGAAACAGTGCAGGCGGAGGGTCGCCACTTTCGGCGGCAGGATGCGATGCTTGGCGTTGTCCGATCGATTCGGGGTCGCCTAGACTCCGCCGGACCGCCCCTCTCACCTGACGGGCCGACCAATACCACACAGGCCGCCGGCCGGCGGCCCGTAAAGGACCCTGGCTGCAGTGAACCTCATCATCCTTCTCCTCCCGATCATCGCGATCGTGCTCATGTTCCGGTCGCAGAAGAAGCGCCAGCAGCAGATGCAGAGCATGCA
Source organism: Kitasatospora sp. NPDC092039 (assembly GCF_044756065.1). Taxonomy (NCBI): domain Bacteria; kingdom Bacillati; phylum Actinomycetota; class Actinomycetes; order Kitasatosporales; family Streptomycetaceae; genus Kitasatospora; species Kitasatospora sp. NPDC092039. The sequence goes on from NZ_JBIVSD010000002.1 coordinate 178,942, forward strand.
GACCTCGCTGGAGCCCGGGGCGGGGGTGCGCACCATCGGTGGCCTGTACGCCCAGGTGAAGGCGGTCAACGAGGAGACCGTCGAGCTGGAGATCGCGCCCGGCGTGGTCACCCACTTCACCAAGAGCGCCATCGCGGCCGTCCTGGACCCCCAGGAGTACGACGCGATCATCAACGGCCGCCCCGCCGATGACGAGCTGCCCGAGCCGGAGGCCGAGGAGGCCGACGCCGAGCCGGCCGAGGACAAGCCGCTGACGCTCACCAAGGACAGCGCCGAGAAGGGCGATGCCGAGGGCGGGGCTCCCGCGAGCAAGTAGTACGGACGGGCAACCCGCCCGGCCGCGCGGCGCAGTGCCGCGAGCCCACAGGACCTCAGGGCCGCACAACCGCCCGTACCCCCGTCCCGACGATCGCCGGCCGGGGGTACGGCCGGGGAAGTGGCATGGACAGGGAGAAACGAGCAAGGTGGCAACACCCAAGTCGCGCCCGCGCGACGGCTACCCAGGGCGGGCGCTTGCCCTCATCCTGGTCGTCACCGTCGGACTGGTCGCCCTCATGTTCGGGACGGGCACCACCAAGCCCCGGCTCGGGATCGATCTCGCCGGTGGCACCAGCATCACGCTGACCGCGAAGTCGTCCGACCCCAAGGCGCTCAGCAAGTCCAACATGGACATCGCCGTCGGGATCATCGAGCGCCGCGTCAACGGGATGGGTGTCTCCGAGGCGGAGGTCCAGACCCAGGGCTCGGACACGATCATCGTGAACATCCCCAAGGGCGGCGACCGGCAGAACGCGGCGGACCAGGTGGGTACCACCGCCAAGCTGTTCTTCCGCCCGGTCCTGGCCGTGGCCCCCAGCGGCATCAGCGCCCCGGCGCCGACCGGCACCCCGTCCGCGGCCGCCACCGGCACCCCGGGCGCGACCCCGTCCGCCGCCGCCACCGGCACCCCGTCGGCGACCGCGAGCGCCACCAAGCAGGGCCGCCCCGCGAGCGAGGCGCTGGCCGCCGAAGGGGCCACCCCGACTCCCGCCGCCACCGGCGCAGCGACCCCCGCCGCCACCGGCAGCGCGGCCCCGGCCGCCACCGGTGCCCCGAGCGCCGCGGCCACGCCGAACGCCGCCGACCTGAGCGCCGCGATGACCCAGGGCAGCGTGCCGCCCGAGCTGGCCGCCGCGTTCGCCGCCCTGGACTGCTCCAAGCCCGACGTCCGCGCCGCCCAGACCGGCGCCGAGGACAAGGCCGTCGTCGCCTGCTCGCAGAAGGCCGAGAACGGCTACTACGAGAAGCTCGCCCTCGGCCCCGTGGCCGTGAAGGGCTCGGACGTCTCCAAGGCCCAGGCCACCATCGACACCCAGACCGGCGCCGGCTGGCAGGTCCAGCTGCAGTTCAACGGCACCGGCACGGACGCCTTCACCAAGGTCACCGGCCAGCTGGCCACCCAGGCCCCGCCGAACAACCAGTTCGCCATCGTGCTGGACAACCAGGTCGTCTCCCACCCGCAGGTCAACGGGGCGATCCCGGGCGGCAGCGCGGTCATCACCGGCCGCTTCTCGCAGGCCGAGGCGCAGGACCTCGCCAACGTGCTGGGCTACGGCGCGCTGCCGCTGGAGTTCAGCAAGAGCGACATCACCACCGTCTCCCCGGCGCTCGGCAGCGACCAGCTCAAGGCCGGTCTGATCGCCGGCGCGATCGGCATGATCCTGGTGGTCGCCTACTCGCTGGTCTACTACCGCGGCCTCGGCCTGGTCTCGATCGCCGGTCTGCTCGTCTCGGCGGCCCTGACCTACTCGATCATGAGCCTGCTCGGCAACGCGATCGGCTTCGCGCTGAACCTGCCGGCGGTCTGCGGTGCGATCGTCGCGATCGGCATCACCGCGGACTCCTTCATCGTGTACTTCGAGCGCATCCGCGACGAGGTCCGCGAGGGCGCCCCGCTGCGCCCGGCGGTCCAGCGGGCCTGGCCGCGCGCCCGGCGCACCATCCTGGTCTCGGACTTCGTGTCCTTCCTCTGTGCCGCCGTGCTCTACGTGGTCTCGGTCGGCAAGGTCCAGGGCTTCGCGTTCACCCTGGGTCTGACCACCGCGCTCGACGTCGTGGTGATCTTCCTCTTCACCAAGCCGCTCATCACGCTGCTGGCCCGCCGGAAGTTCTTCCTGAACGGCCACCCGTGGTCCGGCCTGGACCCGAAGCGGCTGGGCGCCCGCCCGCCGCTGCGCAGCAGCCGTCGCCGTAGCCCCTCCTCTGCCGCCGTGAAGGAGGCCTGACACCGTGTCACGCTTCTCCAACCTGGGCCACCGGCTCTACCAGGGCGAAGTCAGCTTCGACTTCGTCGGACGCCGCAAGCTCTGGTACTCCATCTCCGGCGTGATCGTGCTGGTCGCGGCGATCGGCCTGGCCATGGGCCTGCACCTGGGCATCGAGTTCAAGGGCGGCTCGGTCTACACCGTGGCCAAGCCCGGCCTGACGGTCTCCCAGGCGCAGGAAACCGCGGACGGGGTCGTCTCCTCGCACCCGCTGGTGCAGTCGACCGAGAACGGCAAGATCCGCATCCAGGTCAGCACCGAGGAGCCGAAGAGCTCGGACCAGATCCGCACCGAGCTCTCGCAGAAGCTCGACGTGCCGCTGGACACCGTCGAGGCCCAGGTGATCGGCCCCAGCTGGGGCAAGCAGATCTCCCAGAAGGCGCTCACCGGTCTGATCGTCTTCATGATCCTGGTGACGGTCTACCTGGCGATCGCCTTCGAGTGGCGGATGGCGGTGTCCGCCCTGGTCGCCCTCATCCACGACCTCCTGATCACCATCGGCGTGTACGCCCTGGTGGGCTTCGAGGTCACCCCGGGTACGGTGATCGGCTTCCTGACCATCCTCGGTTACTCGCTCTACGACACGGTCGTCGTCTTCGACACCGTGAAGGAGAACACCAAGGGGCTCACCAAGCAGAACCGGCGCACCTACAGCGAGGCCGCCAACGCGGGCCTCAACCAGACCCTGGTGCGCTCGCTCAACACCACCGTGGTGGCGCTGCTGCCGGTCGCCGCGCTGCTGTTCATCGGTGGCGGCCTCCTGGGCGCCGGCACCCTGAACGACATCTCGCTCGCGCTGTTCATCGGTCTCGCGGCCGGTGCCTACTCCTCGATCTGCGTCGCCACCCCGCTGCTGGCGCAGCTCAAGGAGGAGCAGCCGGAGATGAAGGCGCTGCGCAAGCGGGTCCTCCAGCACCGCGCCGCGGCCGCCAAGGCCGAGGCCGCGGAGGGGGCCGCGGCGGACGAGGAGCCGTCGGGCGAGGAGCAGCCCGCGGGTATGGTCGGACAGCGCGGCCGTTCGGCCGGCACCGGCCGTGCCAAGGGCCGTCCGTCCACCAAGCGCTGACCCGAGGCACCGACAGACCGTGAAGGACACCACCGTGACCACCGCCGACACCGCACTGGCCGAGCTGCTGAACAGCCGGATCCGGGACGTCCCGGACTACCCGAAGCCGGGTGTGCTGTTCAAGGACATCGCGCCGCTGCTCGCCGACGCCGAGGCCTTCGGCGCCCTCACCCGGGCACTGGCGGACCGGGCCGAGGAGCTCGGTGCGACCAAGGTGGTGGGCCTGGAGGCGCGCGGCTTCGTGCTGGCGGCCCCGGCGGCCTTCGCGGCCGGGCTCGGCTTCGTGCCGATCCGCAAGCAGGGCAAGCTGCCCGGCGAGGTGTTCCGGCGGTCGTACGAGCTGGAGTACGGCTCGGCGACGCTGGAGGTGCAGTGCGACGCCTTCGCGCCCGGTGAGCGGGTGCTGGTGGTGGACGACGTGCTGGCCACCGGTGGCACCATCGGCGCCTCGCTGGACCTGGTGAAGGAGGCCGGGGCCGAGCTGGCGGGCGTCGTGGTGCTGATGGAGCTGGGCTTCCTGGACGGCCGCGAGCGGCTGTCCGGGCACCTGGACGGCGCTCCGCTGGAGACGCTGGTCACGGTCTGAGGGCCTCCCGGAAGGACGGCGGTCGGGACATCCGACCGCCGTCCTTCCGTTTCCGGGCCCGGCCGGATGAACACGTCGGCGCCCGGCTCGGTACCATGAAGATTCATCCCCTCCCGGTTGTACCCGACGGTTCGGGTCTCGGCGGGGGGTCGGCCCGGTGCCCCGAGGAGTTGTCCTTGCCCGACGAGGTTGTGCCCACGGCCGCAGCGGCCGCCCCCGAAGACCGTCCCACGCCCTCGGGGGCCACCCCGGCACGCCCGGCGCCCACCTCCTCGCGTTCGCTCGGCCCGTCGGGCCGCGGCTCCACCGGCGGCATGCGGGCCCGGCTGGCCCGGCTGGGCGGCCAGCGCTCCAGCGTGCTGAACCCCGTCCTGGAGCCGCTGTTCCGCTCGATCCGGGCCAACGACCCCAAGGCCGACCCGGCGCTGCTGCGCGACATCGAGAAGGCCTACGCGGTCGCCGAGAAGTGGCACCGCGGGCAGAAGCGCAAGAGCGGCGACCCGTACATCACCCACCCGCTGGCCGTGGCGACGATCCTGGCCGAGCTCGGCATGGACGCCCCGACCCTGATGGCCGGGCTGCTGCACGACACCGTCGAGGACACCGACTACGGCCTGGAGACCCTGCGCAAGGACTTCGGCGACTCGGTGGCCCTGCTGGTGGACGGCGTCACCAAGCTGGACCGGGTCAAGTTCGGCGAGGCCGCGCAGGCCGAGACCGTCCGCAAGATGGTCGTGGCGATGGCCAAGGACCCGCGGGTCCTGGTGATCAAGCTGGCCGACCGCCTGCACAACATGCGCACGATGCGCTACCTCAAGCGGGAGAAGCAGGAGAAGAAGGCCCGCGAGACGCTGGAGATCTACGCCCCGCTGGCACACCGGCTGGGCATGAACACCATCAAGTGGGAGCTGGAGGACCTCGCCTTCGCGATCCTCTACCCCAAGATGTACGACGAGATCGTCCGGCTGGTCGCCGAGCGCGCCCCCAAGCGGGACGAGTACCTGGCGACCGTCATCGACCAGGTCCAGGCGGACCTGCGCGGCGCCCGGATCACCGCCTCCGTCACCGGCCGGCCGAAGCACTACTACTCGGTCTACCAGAAGATGATCGTCCGGGGCCGGGACTTCGCCGAGATCTACGACCTGGTGGGCATCCGGGTCCTGGTCGACACCGTCCGCGACTGCTACGCGGCGCTGGGCACCATCCACGCGCGGTGGAACCCGGTGCCGGGGCGGTTCAAGGACTACATCGCGATGCCCAAGTTCAACATGTACCAGTCGCTGCACACCACGGTGATCGGTCCCGGGGGCAAGCCGGTCGAGCTGCAGATCCGCACCTTCGACATGCACCGGCGGGCCGAGTACGGCATCGCCGCGCACTGGAAGTACAAGCAGCGCGCGGTGGCCGGGGCGTCCAAGGTCCGCACCGACACCCCGACCCAGGTCCGCAAGGACGACAAGGCCGGCGCCGTCAACGAGATGGCCTGGCTGCGGCAGCTGCTGGACTGGCAGAAGGAGACCGCCGACCCGGGCGAGTTCCTGGAGTCGCTCCGCTTCGACCTGGCCAGCAACGAGGTCTTCGTCTTCACCCCCAAGGGCGACGTGATAGCCCTGCCGGCCGGGGCGACCCCGGTCGACTTCGCCTTCGCGGTGCACACCGAGGTCGGCTACCGGACGATAGGCGCCCGGGTCAACGGGCGGCTGGTGCCGCTGGAGTCGACCCTGGAGAACGGCGACACCGTCGAGGTGTTCACCTCCAAGGCGGAGAACGCCGGACCGTCCCGGGACTGGCTGGGCTTCGTCAAGTCGCCGCGCGCCCGCAACAAGATCCGCGCCTGGTTCTCCAAGGAGCGCCGCGAGGAGGCGATCGAGCACGGCAAGGAGGCGATCGTCCGGGCGATGCGCAAGCAGGGCCTGCCGATCCAGCGGATCCTGACCGGCGACTCGCTGGTCACCCTGGCCCACGAGATGCGCTACCCCGACATCTCCTCGCTCTACGCCGCCATCGGCGAGGGCCACGTCGCCGCGCCGAACATCGTGCAGAAGCTGGTCCAGGCGCTCGGCGGCGAGGAGGGCGCGACCGAGGACCTGGCGGAGACCGCCACCCCGACCCACGACAACCGCCGCGCGGTGCGCCGCCGGGCCAAGGGCGACCCGGGCGTGATCGTCAAGGGCGTCGAGGACGTCTGGGTCAAGCTCTCCCGCTGCTGCACCCCGGTTCCGGGCGACCCGATCGTCGGCTTCGTCACCCGCGGCAACGGCGTCTCGGTGCACCGCGCCGACTGCGTCAACGTGGAGGCGCTGAGCCAGCAGCCGGAGCGCATGATCGACGTCGAGTGGGCGGCCACCCAGTCCTCGGTCTTCCTGGTGGCCATCCAGGTCGAGGCGCTGGACCGCTCCCGGCTGCTCTCGGACGTCACCCGGGTGCTCTCCGACCAGCACGTCAACATCCTGTCGGCGGCGGTGCAGACCTCCCGGGACCGGGTGGCGATGAGCCGCTTCACCTTCGAGATGGGCGACCCGAAGCACCTGGGCCACGTGCTCAAGGCGGTGCGCGGCGTCGAGGGCGTGTACGACGTCTACCGCGTCACCTCCGCCCGCAAGTAGCGGCGGGTACGCGGAAGGCCCCCGGGAGCGCTCCCGGGGGCCTTCGTCGTCCAGCGCGGCGAGGAGATCAGCCGCTGAACTCCTCCTGGCTCCGGTGCGCCTGCTCCAGCAGGGTCCGCACACCGGCCAGCTCGGACTCCAGCTTGGCGATCCGGGAGGCGTTGCCGGCCGCGCGGGCCTTGTCCAGGTCGGCCTGGATCTTGTCGGCCTTGGCCTGGAACAGGCCCACCATGCCGGCCGCGCGGGCCTTGGCCTCCGGGTTGGAGCGCTTCCACTCGGCGTCCTCGGCCTCGCGGATGGCCCGCTCGACCGCGTTCAGCCGGCCGTCCAGCTTCGGACGGACCTCGCGCGGCACGTGACCGATCGCCTCCCAGCGCTCGTTCACCTCCCGCAGCGCGGCCTTGGCGGCCTTGAGGTCGGTGATCGGCAGGATCGCCTCGGCCTCGGCGGCCAGCGCCTCCTTGAGCTTCTGGTTCTCCACCTGCTCGGCGTCCCGCTCGCTGAACACCGCGGAGCGGGCCTGGAAGAAGACGTCCTGGGCGCCGCGGAACCGCGCCCACAGCTCGTCCTCGATGTCCCGCTGGGCCCGGCCGGCGGCCTTCCAGCGCGCCATCAGGTCGCGGTACGAGGCCGCGGTGCTGCCCCAGTCCGTGGACGAGGACAGCGCCTCGGCCTCGGCGACCAGCGCCTCCTTGGTCTGCCGGGCCCTCTCGCGCTCCGCGTCCAGGGTGGCGAAGTGCGCCTTGCGGTGCTTGGAGAAGACCGAGCGGGCGTGCGAGAAGCGGTGCCACAGCTCGTCGTCGCTCTTGCGGTCCAGGCGCGGCAGGCCCTTCCAGGTGTCCACCAGGGCGCGCAGCCGGTCGCCGGCCTCCCGCCACTGGGTGGACTCGGCGAGCTGCTCGGCCTCGGAGACCAGCGCCTCCTTGGCCGCGCGGGCCTCGTCCTGGGCCTTGGCGCGGGCGGCCTTGCGCTCCTCGCGCCGGCTCTCGATCTCGCCGGCGAGCGTGTCCAGCCGCTTGGCCAGGCCCTCCAGGTCACCGACCGCGTGCCCCTCGACGACCTGGGCGCGCAGGTGCTCCAGCGCGGCCTGGGCGTCCTTGGCGGCCAGGTCGGTGGTGCGCACCCGCTTCTCCAGCAGGCCGATCTCCACCTCGATGCCCTGGTACTTGCGCTCGAAGTAGGCGAGGGCCTCCTCGGGCGAGCCGGCCTGCCAGGAACCGACGACGCGTTCACCGTCGGCCGTCCTGACGTAGACCGTGCCCTGCTCGTCCACACGGCCCCACGGGTCGCTGCTCATAGCGCGTCCTCCACATGACGTCGCGCCCGCGCCGGGGCGGCGCGCGTCCGTCGTCCACAGTTGATGTGCGACGGACCGAAAGAAGTCCGCCGTCCCCGTCCGCCGTGCCTTGCTGCCGAGGGTGACGGCCAGGCGGGTGCGGGCACCCTATACAACGCCAACATAGGCGACCAGGCCCGGTGCTGTCCGCATCCGGGCCGGGCGATTTCGGCCCGGGGCCGTGCGGGGGCGGCGCGCACGCCACCCGCCGACGGCCCCGGGGTGGGTCAACCCTTCGCCACCGTAACGGAGTTGAAGGTGACGTCGGCCATCGGGTGGCCGTCCGGCGAGCCCTCCAGGGTGCCCGCGGCGGCGATCTTCTGGACGGCGTCCAGGCCACCGGTGACCTTGCCGAACGGGGTGTAGTTCGGCGGCAGCTTGGTGTCCTTGTAGACCAGGAAGAACTGGCTGCCGTTGGTGCCCGGGCCGGAGTTGGCCATCGCCACGGTGCCGGCCGGGTAGGTCGCCCCGGTCAGGTTCTCGTCCGCGAACTTGTAGCCGGGGCCGCCGGTGCCGCCGGGAACGGTTGCGCTGGCGGTCGGGTCGCCGCACTGGAGCACGAAGATGCCGTCGGTGGTGAGGCGGTGGCACTTGGTGTGGTCGAAGTACTGCTCGCCGGCCAGGAAGGCGAAGGAGTTCACGGTGTGCGGGGCCTTGGCGGCGTCCAGCGCGACCGTCACCTTGCCGCAGTTGCTGTCCAGCGTCATCGTGTACGAGCCGCCGGCGTCGATCGTCATGGGCGGCTCGGCCTGCCACTGCTTGCCGTTGGGCGCGCCCGGCGCCGGGGCCGCGCAGCCCTCGACCGGCTTGCGGGTCGGGGTGGTCGGCTCGTCGGTGCCGGTCGGCGCGGCCTGGGGGCGGTCCGCGGCCGAGGTCTTCGTGTCGCCCTTGTCGTCCGAGCTGAACGCGCCGGTGGCGATCAGGGTGCCACCGCCGGCCAGCACCACGACGGCGAGCGAGGCGCCCAGGATCGTGTTCCGCCGCTTGCGCGCGGCCTGGGCCGCGACCCGGCGCTCCAACTGGCGCTCGTACTTCTCTCGGGCGAGCTGCCGCCGCCGCTGTTCGCTGCTGACCACCGGCCGTGTCTCCTACGGATGTGCGGGAAAAGTGGATGGATTCCGGAGCGGATCATCGCATCCCTCGGCGGCCAAGTGTAGGGACCGGGCCCGTAAGAACGCGGTGAACCTGTCAGGCCGCCGCGCCCCGCCACCCCTATCTGGTTCGCTACCGCACCCGCGGCGCCGGTAGGCTGCACGTACATCGTCACTGGCTGCACCAAGACCGGTGGGCGCCGCAGCCGACCGCCGCACACACCCGAAGGACGCGCGTGTTCATCGCCGGATTCCCCGCAGGAGCCTGGGGCACCAACTGCTACCTGGTCGCTCCGGCGGCGGGCGAGGAGTGCGTCATCGTCGACCCCGGCCACCAGGCGGCCCGCGGCGTCGAGGAGATGGTCCGCGAGCACCGGCTGAAGCCCGTCGCCGTGCTGCTCACCCACGGCCACATCGACCACGTGGCCTCGGTGGTCCCGGTCTGCGGCGCCCGCGGCGTCCCGGCCTGGATCCACCCCGAGGACCGGTACATGATGTCCGACCCGGAGAGGGCGCTCGGCCGCTCCCTGGGCACCCAGCTGATGGGCGAGCTCACCGTCGGGGAGCCCGACGACGTGCGCGAGCTCACCGACGGCGGCGTGCTGGAGCTGGCCGGCCTGCAGCTCACCGTGGACCACGCCCCGGGCCATACCGGGGGGTCGGTGACCTTCCGGACGCCCGGTGCCGAGGACCTCCCCCCGGTGCTGTTCTCGGGCGACCTGCTGTTCGCCGGCTCCATCGGGCGCACGGACCTCCCGGGCGGGGACAGCGAGGCGATCATGGAATCGCTGGCCCGGGTGTGCCTGCCCCTCGACGACTCCACCGTGGTCCTCTCCGGCCACGGCGGTCAGACCACCATCGGCCGCGAGCGCGCCACCAACCCCTACCTCCGACAGGCAGCGGGGGCGGCCGGCGCCCCGGCTTTCCCGCGACGAGGAATGTGACGGAAGAGAAGTTGAGCACCTTCACCGCCCCCAAGGGCACCTACGACCTGCTGCCCCCCAGCTCCGCGACGTTCCTGGCGATCCGCGAGCGCATCGCCGCGCCCGCCCGCCGGGCCGGCTACGGCTACGTCGAGACCCCGGTCTTCGAGGACGTGAAGCTGTTCTCCCGCGGTGTCGGCGAGTCCACCGACATCGTCACCAAGGAGATGTACACCCTCACCACCAAGGGCGGCGACGAGCTCGCGCTGCGCCCCGAGGGCACCGCCTCGGTGCTGCGCGCCGCGCTCCAGGCCAACCTGCACAAGCAGGGCAACCTGCCGGTCAAGCTCTGGTACTCCGGCTCGTACTACCGCTACGAGCGCGCCCAGAAGGGCCGCTACCGCCAGTTCTCCCAGGTCGGCGCCGAGGCGATCGGGGCCGAGGACCCGGCGCTGGACGCCGAGCTGATCATCCTGGCCGACGACGCCTTCCGCTCGCTGGGCCTGCGCGACTACTCGCTGCTGCTCAACAGCCTCGGCGACAAGGAGTGCCGCCCGGTCTACCGCGCCGCGCTGATCGAGTTCCTCTCCGGGCTGGACCTGGACGAGGACACCCGCCGCCGCGCCGAGATCAACCCGCTGCGCGTCCTCGACGACAAGCGCGAGTCGGTGCAGGCCCAGCTGGTCGACGCCCCGATGCTGCGCGACTACCTGTGCGAGGCCTGCAAGGCGTACGACGAGAAGGTCCGCGAGCTGCTCACCGCGGCGGGCGTGGCCTTCGTGGACGACCCCAAGCTGGTGCGCGGCCTGGACTACTACACCCGCACCACCTTCGAGTTCGTGCACAACGGCCTCGGCGCGCAGTCCGCGATCGGCGGCGGCGGCCGCTACGACGGCCTGTCCGAGATGATCGGCGGCCCGGCGCTGCCGTCCGTCGGCTGGGCGCTCGGCGTGGACCGCAGCTACCTGGCGCTGGAGGCCGAGGGCGTCACCCTCGACCTGCCGGCCGCCACCTCCGTCTACGCCGTCGCGCTCGGCGAGGAGGCCAAGAACGTCCTGTTCGCCAAGGTGGTCGAGCTGCGCCGGGCCGGCGTCGCCACCGACCTCGCCTTCGGCGTCAAGAGCATCAAGAACGCCATGAAGTCCGCCGACCGGTCCGGCGCCCGCTTCGCCCTGATCGCCGGGGACCGGGACCTCGCCGAGGGCGTCGTCCAGCTCAAGGACCTGAGCACCGGCGAGCAGACCCCCGTCGCCCTCGACGCACTCGTCACCACCCTGAAGGAGAAGCAGCTGTGATCCGCACGCACGACGCGGGCACGCTCCGCCCGGAGCACGCAGGCACCACCGTCACCCTGGCCGGCTGGGTCGCCCGGCGCCGCGACCACGGCGGCGTCGCCTTCATCGACCTGCGCGACGCCTCCGGCACCGTGCAGATCGTGGTCCGCGACCTCGACTCGGTGCACGGCCTGCGCGCCGAGTACTGCGTCAAGGTCGTCGGCGACGTCCGGGTCCGCCCCGAGGGCAACGAGAACCCGGACATCCCGACCGGCGCCGTCGAGGTCGTCGTCAGCGGGATCGAGGTGCTCTCCGAGGCCGCCCCGCTGCCGTTCCCGGTCGCCGAGTACGAGCCCGGCACGGTCAACGAGGAGGTCCGGCTGCGCTACCGCTACCTGGACCTGCGCCGTGAGGGCCCGGCCAAGGGCCTGCGCCTGCGCTCCAAGGTCAACAACATCATCCGCCGGGTGATGGAGGAGAACGACTACCTCGACATCGAGACGCCGTACCTCACCCGCTCCACCCCCGAGGGCGCCCGCGACTTCCTCGTCCCGGTCCGCCTCCAGCCCGGCCACTGGTACGCCCTGCCGCAGTCGCCCCAGCTGTTCAAGCAGCTGCTGATGGTGGCCGGCATGGAGCGCTACTACCAGATCGCCCGCTGCTTCCGCGACGAGGACTTCCGCGCCGACCGGCAGCCGGAGTTCACCCAGCTGGACATCGAGGCGTCGTTCGTCGACCAGGAGGACATCCTGGCGCTCGGCGAGAAGATCATCGGCGCCGTCTGGCGCGAGGTGCACGGCTACGAGATCCCCAACCCGCTGCCGCGGATGACCTACGCGGACGCCATGGGCCGCTACGGCTCGGACAAGCCGGACGTCCGCTTCGGCCAGGAGCTCACCGACCTGACCGAGTACTTCAAGGGCACCGACTTCCGCGTCTTCCAGGCCCCGTACGTCGGCGCCGTGGTCATGCCCGGCGGCGCCTCGCAGCCGCGCAAGCAGCTGGACGCCTGGCAGGACTGGGCCAAGGCGCGCGGCGCCCGCGGCCTGGCGTACGTCCTCATCGACGCCGAGACCGGCGAGCTGCGCGGCCCGGTCGCCAAGAACCTCTCCGAGGAGCACCTGGCCGGCCTCGCCGCCGCCGCGGGCGCCAAGAACGGCGACGCGATCTTCTTCGCGGCCGGCAAGGAGCGCGCCTCGCAGGAGCTGCTCGGCGCCGCCCGTCTGGAGATCGGCCGCCGCTGCCAGCTGATCGACGAGTCCCGGTGGGCCTTCCTCTGGGTCGTCGACTTCCCGATGTTCGAGCCGATCGAGGACGACAAGGGCCAGTTCCAGGGCTGGCACGCGGTGCACCACCCGTTCACCGCCCCGACCGCGGAGTCGCTGGCCACCTTCGACACCGACCCGGGCTCGGCGCTCTCCAACGCCTACGACCTGGTCCTCAACGGCTCGGAGCTGGGCGGCGGTTCGATCCGCATCCACCAGCGCGACGTGCAGAAGCGGGCGTTCGACGCGATCGGCCTCTCCGAGGAGGAGGCGGCCTCGCAGTTCGGCTTCCTGCTGGACGCCTTCAACTACGGCCCGCCGCCGCACGGTGGTGTCGCCTTCGGCCTGGACCGGATCGTCACGCTGCTGGGCGGGTACGACACCATCCGCGACGTCATCGCCTTCCCGAAGACGTCCACCGGCGGCGACCCGCTGACCGGCGCCCCGACCCCGATCACCCCGGCGCAGCGCCGCGAGGCCGGCGTGGACGCCCAGCCGAAGGTCCGCGAGGACGCCAAGGGCGAGGCCCAGCCCAAGTCCTGACACCGCGTCATCCGCTAACCTGCAACGGCCCCGGACGGCCCAGTCGCCGTCCGGGGCCGGTCCACAACGGTGTGTGACACAGGGAGGGTTGACCCGATGCAGGTCACAACGAGAGTCGAATGTCCGGAGGACGCACCGGCCACCAGACGCGTCCACATGGCCGCGTTCCCCGGCCCGGACGAGGCGGACCTGGTGGACGCGCTGCGCCGGGACCCGGCCTGGCTGCCCGGGCTGTCCATGGTGGCGGTCGACGAGGCCGGGCTGGTGATCGGGCACGCGCTGCTGACCCGGCTGCGGGTCGGCGACGGCAGGGGACTGGCGCTCGCGCCGGTCGCGGTGGCGCCCGAGTGGCAGCGCCGGGGCGTCGGCGAGCTGGTCGTCCGGGCCGCGCTGACGGCGGCCGAGAAGGCGGGCGAGAAGCTCGTGGTCGTCCTCGGCGATCCGGGGTACTACGGGCGGTTCGGCTTCGCGCCGGCCGGTCGGCACGAGGTCACCGGCCCGTTCGAGGTGCCGGAGGCGTACTTCCAGGCGCTGCCGCTGGCGGCGTACGACGGCGGCCCGCGCGGGCTCTGCCGGTACCCCGAGCCGTTCGTCGCCGTCTGAGCCGTCCGGCCCGTCCGGCACGTTCGACCCGTCCGGCCCGGCCCCCGGGCGCCGTTCCCTCGGGCACCTCTCCCCAGGGCCGGTCCACGAGACCGGCCCCGGTCGCCACGGCCCCGCCGACCCGCGGGTACGGCCGACGGCGCCTACGGTGATTGCGCATCAGCATTCAGCCGGACGGAGGACCCGAGGGTGGCCGAGCAGCAGCGGACCGGGAAGCCGGGGAGACTGGCCAGGAAGCCGTACGAGCGGGAGCTGCTGCGGCTCCAGGAGGAGCTGGTGAAGCTCCAGGAGTGGGTGCGGGTCGAGGGCGCCCGGCTGGTGGTGGTCTTCGAGGGCCGCGACGCCGCCGGCAAGGGCGGAGCGATCAAGCGGGTGACGGAGTACCTGAACCCCCGCATCGCCCGGGTCGCGGCGCTGCCCACGCCGACCGAGCGGCAGAGGACCCAGTGGTACTTCCAGCGCTACGTCGAGCACCTCCCGGCCGCCGGGGAGATCGTGCTGTTCGACCGCAGCTGGTACAACCGCGCGGGCGTCGAGCGGGTGATGGGCTTCTGCACCGACGAGGAGTACCGGCAGTTCCTGCACCAGTGCCCGACCTTCGAGCGGATGCTGACCGAGTCGGGCATCCTGCTGCGCAAGTACTGGTTCTCGGTGAGCGACACCGAGCAGGAACGGCGCTTCCGGGACCGGCTGGAGGACCCGATGAAGCGCTGGAAGCTCTCCCCGATGGACGTCGAGTCGATCACCCGCTGGGAGGACTACTCGCGGGCCAAGGATGAGATGTTCATCCACACCGACACCCCGGACTCGCCCTGGCACGTGGTGGAGAGCGACGACAAGCGCCGGGCCCGGATCAACATGATCGCCCACCTGCTGTCCACCCTGCCGTACCGCGAGATCAGGGCGCCGCAGATCGAGCTGCCGCCCCGCCCCGCGCCGCGCGGCTACGAACGGCCCCCGCGCGACCTCCAGAAGTACGTCCCGGACCACGCCGCCGGGCTCGGCTAGCGGGGCCGGAGGGTCGTCCGAACGGACGCGTGGCGTTGCCGGTACCCGGGCCGGGTCGTGCGATGGACGTGCCCACCACGGCGCGGGCGCCCGACGCGGCGCCCGCCGGACGTCAGGAGACCCGCCCATGTTCGTGCGCACCGGCTACTTCACCGGCGACCCGGCCCGCCTCGGCCGGACCCTCGACGGCTTCAGCGCGGAGGCCGTCGGCCTGCTCTCCGGCGAGCACGGCTACCGGGGCTACGGGCTCTTCGCCAACCGCGAGCTGGGGGTCTTCACCATGGGCTCCTGGTGGGACACCGCGCAGGCCGAGCGGGACAGCGACGCGAAGCTGGGCGCGCGGCGCGGCGAGCTGCTCGCCCCCTTCGCCGGCACGGCGGCCGTCGACGTCTGGGAGGCGGCAGCCTTCGCGCCGCCCGGGGAGGGCGGGCCGGGGGCCCGGTTCCGGCTGATCCGGGCCGAGTTCGACCCCGCCTCGGCGGACCGGCTGGTCGCGGCGTTCCGGGAGCAGGCCCTGCCCAACCTGGAGCGGATGGACGGCTTCGTGGGCGGCGCCCTGCTGATCCAGCGGGACCGCGGCCGGGCCTCGGTGGGGACGATCTTCCAGGACGAGGCCACCTTCGCGGCCTCCCGCAGCCCGCAGGCCGAGGCGCGGTCCCGGGTCACCGCCGAGGTCGGCGTGACGGTGCGGTCGCTGGAGGAGTTCGAGGTCGTCCTGCTGGACCGCCGTCCGCCGCGGTAGCCGCGAGCCGCGGCGGCCGTGCGGCCGGGGAGCGTGAGTCCAGGGGGCCATGGGTCCAGGGGAGCCGTGAGCCCGCGCAGCCCGTCCCTCCGCGGACCCGGCCGTCCGCCGAGGGACGGGCTGTCGGCGGCCTCGCATAGGCTTCCGGTGTGGACGAACCGGACCTCTTCACCGCCGCAGCCGAGGAACGCCAGATCAGGGAGCCCGGGCGGGCGCCGCTGGCCGTACGGATGCGTCCGCGCACCCTGGACGAGGTGGCCGGGCAGCGGCAGCTGCTGAAGCCCGGCTCGCCGCTGCGCCGACTGGTCGCGGGCTCCCGCGGGCCGGCGGCGACCAGCTCGGTGATCCTCTGGGGGCCGCCCGGCACCGGCAAGACCACCCTGGCGCACGTGATCAGCCAGGCCGTCGAGGGCCGCTTCGTGGAGCTGTCCGCGATCACCGCCGGGGTCAAGGAGGTCCGGGCCGTCATCGACGGCGCCCGGCGGGCGGTCGGGATGTCCGGCCGGGAGACGGTGCTCTTCCTGGACGAGATCCACCGCTTCTCCAAGGCCCAGCAGGACTCGCTGCTGCCGGCGGTGGAGAACCGCTGGGTGACCCTGATCGCGGCGACGACGGAGAACCCGTACTTCTCGGTGATCTCCCCGCTGCTGTCCCGCTCGCTGCTGCTCACCCTGGAGTCGCTGACCGACGAGGACATCCGGGCGCTGCTGCGCCGCGCGGTGGCCGACGAGCGCGGCCTGGAGGGCGCGCTGGAGCTGACCGCGGAGGCCGAGGACCACCTGGTGCGGCTGGCCGGCGGGGACGCCCGGCGGGCGCTCACCACGCTGGAGGCGGCGGCCGGGGCGGCGCTGGAGAAGGGAGAGCCGAGCATCACGCTGGCCACCACCGAGACGGCGGTCAACCAGGCGGCGGTGCGCTACGACAAGGACGGCGACCAGCACTACGACGTGGCGAGCGCGCTGATCAAGTCCATCCGCGGCAGCGACGTGGACGCCACCCTGCACTACCTGGCCCGGATGATCGAGGCGGGGGAGGACCCGCGGTTCATCGCCCGCCGGCTGATGATCTCGGCCAGCGAGGACGTCGGCCTGGCGGACCCGACGGCGCTGCAGACGGCGGTGGCGGCGGCCCAGGCGGTGGCCCTCATCGGCTTCCCGGAGGCCCGGATCATCCTCTCCCAGGCGGCCATCGCGCTGGCCCTGGCGCCCAAGTCCAACGCGGCCTACCTGGCGATCGACGCGGCACTGGCGGACGTCCGGCAGGGCCTGGCGGGCGCCGTCCCGGCGCACCTGCGGGACTCCCACTACGGCGGCGCGGGCAAGCTCGGCCACGGCAAGGGCTACCGGTACCCGCACGACCTGCCGGAGGGCATCGCGGCCCAGCAGTACGCGCCGGACGCGGTGCACGGCAAGGAGTACTACCAGCCGACCAGGCGCGGCGGCGAGGCCCGCTACGCGGAGGTCGTGGAGTGGACGCGCGGGCGGCTGCGGGGGGAGCGCAGGGCGGAGAAGAAGGCCGCGAAGCCGGCCGGGAAGGCGCCGGAGAAACCGGAGAAGCCGGAGCCGGAGGCGGAGGAGCAGCCCGGGGAAAAGGGCGAGTGATCGACCGGTATACTCGGTCGGAGTGCCATGTCCCGGGACGGCGGCGGGGGAGACCCCACCGACCGGCCGCACCAGCGGGGCATCGGCGGTAGGCCTCCTCCGGGAGGCCCGCACCAGGAGCGTCGCGCACCGTCATCGGTGTCGCGGGCGGCCCAGGATCCCTGGGCCGGTCCGTGTGACCAGCACTTCCGTGCCCGGCTCCGGAGAGCGGCTGATCCCGTCGCGCAGGCGGCGGGGTTTTCTCCGGGTCGCGACATGCGACCTCCGTCAACACCTGGTGAAGCCGTATTCGTAAGCAAGGAAGGTTTGGTTCATGGCGAACCAGAAGCGTCCCAAGGTCAAGATCGCGCGCGCCCTCGGTGTGCCGCTGACCCCGAAGTCCGTCAAGTACTTCGAGGCCCGCCCGTACCCGCCCGGCCAGCACGGCCGTGGTCGCAAGCAGAACTCGGACTACAAGGTCCGTCTGCTCGAGAAGCAGCGTCTGCGCGCCCAGTACGACCTGAGCGAGAAGCAGATGGCCCGCGCGTTCGACCGCGCGAAGAAGGCCGAGGGCAAGACCGGTGAGGCGCTCGTCGCCGACCTGGAGACCCGTCTGGACTCCCTGGTGCTGCGTTCGGGCATCGCCCGCACCATCTACCAGGCCCGCCAGATGGTCGTCCACGGCCACATCGAGGTCAACGGCGGCAAGGTCAACAAGCCGTCGTTCCAGATGAAGCCGGGCTACGTGGTGACCGTCCGCGAGCGCAGCAAGGAGAAGGTCCCCTTCCAGGTCGCCCGTGAGGGTGGCTACGCGGGTGAGGGCCAGACCCCGAAGTACCTCGAGGTCAACCTGAAGGCCCTGGCCTTCCGCCTGGACCGTGCGCCGCAGCGCAAGGAGGTCCCGGTGATCTGTGACGAGCAGCTGGTCGTCGAGTACTACTCGCGCTGACCCGGTTCCGCTCTTCGCGACACCGCGAGCGAGCCCCCGTCGCCTTTCGAGGCGGCGGGGGCTCGCCCCGTTCCGGCTGCCGGGTCAGACGGACTCGCCGGTCATCGCGGCGGCCAGCCGCAGGTGCGGGCGGGCCTCCGCGGCGCGGCCCTGGCGCTCCAGGGTGCGGCCGAGCATCAGCCGGGCGTAGTCCTCGGCCGGGTCGGCCTCCAGGATCCGCAGCAGTTCGGCCTCGGCGCGGCGCAGCTGCGCGGAGTGGAAGTAGCTGCGGGCCAGCAGCAGCCGGACGGAGAGGTTGGCCGGCTCCTCGGCCACCACGCCTTCGAGCATGCGGGCCGCGTCGGTGTACGCCTTGGACTCGAAGTAGAACTTCGCCATGCGGTACTCGTCGGCGGTGTTGTGGACGGCCATGGTGCTCCTTCCGGGCAGTTACTTGCCTCCTCAAGCAATCGGCAAGTTTCAACTATTCCGCACCGGCGAGGGGGCCGGTGCGGGCGGCACCGCGCGGGGGCCCGGCGCCGGTTCCGGGCCCTGCGCCGCCCCACCGCCGCCGAGCGCCCGGGTGACCGCCGCGTCCAGGTCCAGCAGGGCGCCGGCCTGGTAGCAGTCCTCGTACTCCTGGGCGGTCAGCCCGGCCAGGGCCCGCTCGGCGCACTCCTGGTGCGGACCGAAGAAGTTGCGCGAGCCCAGGAACGGGTTGCCGACCGTGCGCCAGATCCGGTGCGCCGCGCCCTGGAGCACCCGGGCCTCGCGCAGGTCGCCCACCGTGCCCGGGCCGGTCGGCTCGGTCTCCAGCAGCGCCAGCAGGTCGATGCCCAGCACGATGCCCAGCAGGTCGTGGAAGAGGTGGTTCAGCCGCACGCACTCCCGGGCCAGCGTGCGGGCGGGCTGCACCGCGCCGTCCAGCCAGTGCGAGTACGCCATCGCGTAGAGCACGTAGGCGTAGGCCCACTGCTCGCCGTGCTCCTCGCACAGCTCGCGGGCCTGGCCGAACCAGAGCTCGCCGCTGTCGAGGTCCCCCTGGAAGAGGTAGGCCAGGCCCAGCTCCAGCATGGCCATCACCACGTTGCTGTTGAGCTCGCCGATCGTCCGGTAGTGCCAGAGCGCCTCCTCGAACAGCTCGGCGGCCCGGTCGGGGTCGTCGCCGACCAGGGCGACGCAGCCCTGGCGGTGGACGGCGTAGGCCAGGGCCCGGTCGTCGCCGGTGTTCAGGGCCTGGCGGCGGCACTCCTCCAGCGCCGGGCGGGCGGTGCCGAGGTCGCCCTGGAGGGTGGCCATGTAGCCGGTCACCCAGAGCGCCTTGGCCCGGGCCTCGGTGGGCTCGCGGTCCAGGGCGAGCGCGCGGTCCAGCCAGTGCCGGCCCTCGCCGAGGTGGCCGCAGCCGACCCAGTAGAACCAGAGCGCCCCGGCCAGCAGCAGGGCGATCTGCTCCTCACCGGGCTCGGTGAGGCAGAACTCCAGCGCGGCGCGGAGGTTGCTGTGGGCGAGCTCCGTGCGCTCGGCGGTCTCCGCCTGCCGGGGGCCGAACCATTCGACCTCGCCCCAGGTGGCGACGCCGAGGTACCAGTCCCGGTGGCGGCGCAGCAGCCGGGGCTCCTCGCCGGCGGCGCGCAGCCACTGGCCGCCGTACTCGCGCAGGGTGTCCAGCAGCCGGAAGCGCACGCCGAAGGGGCTGTCCTCGCGGAGCACCACGGACTTGGCGACCAGCTCGTCGAGCAGGTCGAGCGTCTCCTCGGGCTCGATGCCCTCGCCGGCGCAGACGTACTCGGCGGCCTCCAGGTCGAAACCGCCGGCGAAGACCGACAGGCGGGCCCAGAGTAAACGTTCCTGCACCGTGCACAGCTCATGGCTCCAGCCGATCGTCGTGCGCAGCGTCCGGTGCCGGGGCAGGGCCGTCCGGGAGCCGCCGGTGAGCAGCCGGAAGCGGTCGTCGAGCCGGGCGGTGACCTGCTCCACCGACAGCGCGCGCAGCCGGCCGGCGGCCAGCTCCACGGCCAGCGGCAGGCCGTCCAGCCGGCGGCAGAGCAGCGCGACCGCCTCCGCGTTGGCCTCCGTCACCTCGAACGACGGCAGCACCGCCCGGGCCCGGTCGGCGAACAGCCGCACCGCGTCCGGCAGCGCGCCCGGGCGCGGTGGGGCGGTCGGCAGCGGGGCGAGGGTCAGCAGGTGCTCGCCCGAGGCCCGCAGGGCGGTGCGGCTGGTGGCCAGCAGCCGCAGGCCGGGCAGCGCCCGCAGCAGCGCGTCGGCCAGCTCGGCGCAGGCCTCCACCAGGTGCTCGCAGCCGTCCAGCACCAGCAGCGGGCACAGGCCGTCCAGCCGCTCGATCAGGACGTCCAGCGGCGGACGGGCGGTGCCGTCGGAGAGCCGCAGCGCCTCCAGGACGGCGTGGCCGAGCAGCAGCGGGTCCTGCACCGGGGCCACGTCCACCAGCCAGGTGCCGTCCGGGAACGCGTCGGCCGCCCGGGCCGCCGCGCGCAGGGCCAGCCGGCTCTTGCCCACGCCGCCCGGCCCGGTGACGGTCACCAGCCGGGCCGAGGCCAGCAGGCCGGCCAGTTCGGCCAGTTCGCCCCGCCGCCCGACGAAGCCGGTCACCTCGGCCGGCAGCCGTCCGGGCTCCGGCTCCCACGGCCCCGCCCCGGGCTCTCCGGGCTGTGCTCTCCAGTCCCCGGCCAAAGGCTGCTCCCCGTGCTCCAGGCCGGACCGTCGCGGTCCGGACGTGCGTCGGGCCGTACGGGCGACGGCCTGCCAGGCAGAACGAGGTGACCGGCCGCTCGGTTACGCGCACCGATCGCACACCCGACCGGATCGCCGGGCGGACAACCCGGTCCGGGAATCGGGCGTGGGCGCGATAGGGTTCCGTCTGAATAGTTGCAAGGCGAGGGAGCGCGCAAAGGTGTCCGTGGGAGAGCTGGCCGGATTGCTCGTCGCCGTGTTCTGGGCGGTCCTGGTCACCCTGCTCGCCGTGGTGCTGGTCCGCCTCTCGCGGGTGCTCAAGGAGGCCGCCGTCCTGGTCTCCGCGGTCACCGAGCAGGCCGTCCCGCTGCTGACCGACGCGGGCGCCGCCGTGCGCAGCGCCAACGAGCAGCTGGAGCGGGTGGACGAGATCACCGCCAACGTGCAGGACGCCGCCGCCAACGCCAACGCGCTCTCCTCCACCGTGGCCGCCACCCTGGGCGGACCGCTGGTGAAGGTCGCCGCGTTCAGCTACGGCGTGCGCAAGGCCGTCGCCCGGCAGCAGGGCGGCCTGCCGCCGGTGCCGGCGCAGGCGGGCGAGCGCGAGGAGCTGGCCCGGCTGGTCCGGGCCGAGGTGCGCGCCGCGACGGCGCCCAGGAACGGCCTGTTCTCCCGGGTCCGGCGCGCGGTGAGGGGCTGACGGCATGGTGCGACGCATCTTCTGGATGGCGGTCGGCGCCGGCGCCACCGTCTGGGCCATGAACAAGGCCAACGAGGCCGTGCACCGGCTCACCCCGGACAGCCTCTCCGGCACCGCCGCCCGTGGTGCCCTGCACCTGGGCGACCTGGCCAAGCAGTTCGCGCAGGACGTGAAGGCCGGCATGGCCGAGCGCGAGGAGCAGCTGAAGGACGACCTCGGGCTGCACGGCACCGCCGTGCTGGAGCCCCGCAGTGCCCGCGGGGTGCTGCGCGGCGAGCCGCAGTACCGAGCTATCTCGGCGGCGCCCGGTAGCCCGGCCGCCGCCCTGCCTCCGTCGTCCCGCACCCGCTCGGTACCCGACGGTGCCGGCACCACCCCCCAGACCACTGAAGAAACGCCCCGCCGCGCGCTGCCGCCGCGGGGCGGCACCCCGAACCGGAAGGACCACTAATGGAGTCGGCTGAGATCCGCCGCCGCTGGCTGCGCTTCTTCGAGGAGCGCGGCCACACCGTCGTTCCGTCGGCGTCCCTGGTCGCCGACGACCCCACCCTGCTGCTCGTCAACGCCGGCATGGTGCCGTTCAAGCCCTACTTCCTGGGCGAGGTCAAGCCGCAGTTCTCGCGCGCCACCAGCGTCCAGAAGTGCGTGCGCACCCTGGACATCGAGGAGGTCGGGAAGACCACCCGGCACGGCTCCTTCTTCCAGATGTGCGGCAACTTCTCCTTCGGCGACTACTTCAAGGAAGGAGCCATCAAGTTCGCGTGGGAGCTGCTCACCACTCCCGTCGCGGACGGCGGCTACGGCCTGGAGAAGGAGAAGCTCTGGATCACCGTCTACAAGGACGACGACGAGGCCGAGCAGATCTGGCGCGACGTCATCGGCGTGCCCTCGGAGCGCATCCAGCGCCTGGGCATGAAGGACAACTTCTGGTCGATGGGCGTCCCCGGCCCGTGCGGCCCGTGCTCGGAGATCAACTACGACCGCGGCCCCGCGTACGGCGAGGAGGGCGGCCCGGCCGTCAACGGCGAGCGCTACCTGGAGATCTGGAACCTGGTCTTCATGCAGTACGAGCGCGGCCACGGCGACGGCAAGGACGGCTTCGAGATCCTCGGCGACCTGCCGAGCAAGAACATCGACACCGGCCTCGGCCTGGAGCGCCTCGCCGCCATCCTGCAGGGCGTCGACAACCTCTTCGAGATCGACACCAGCCGGATGATCCTCGACCGCGCCGCCGAGCTCACCGGCCACACCTACGGCGCCGACCACAAGTCGGACGTCTCGCTGCGCGTGGTCACCGACCACATCCGCACCGCGCTGATGCTGATCGGCGACGGCGTCACCCCGGGCAACGAGGGCCGCGGCTACGTGCTGCGCCGCATCCTGCGCCGCGCCATCCGCAACATGCGCCTGCTGGGCGCCACCGGCGTGGTGGCCAAGGACCTCACGGACATCGCGATCAAGGCGATGGCCCCGCAGTACCCCGAGCTGGAGACCGACCGCAAGCGCATCGAGACGGTCGTCGTCGGCGAGGAGGCGGCCTTCCTGCAGACCCTGAAGGCCGGCACCAGCCTGCTGGACGCCGCGGTCACCGAGACCAAGCAGGCCGGCGGCGCCGTCCTCTCCGGCGACCAGGCCTTCAAGCTGCACGACACCTACGGCTTCCCGATCGACCTCACCCTGGAGATGGCCGAGGAGCAGGGCCTCCAGGTGGACGAGGCCGGCTTCCGCCGCCTGATGCAGGAGCAGCGGGACCGCGCCAAGGCGGACGCCAAGGCCAAGAAGATGGGCCACGCCGACGTCGCCGCGTACCGCGAGGTCGCCGACAAGTCCGGCGCCAGCGTCTTCACCGGCTACAGCCTCACCGAGGGCGAGGCCACCGTGGTCGGCCTGCTGGTGGACGGCGTCCCGGCGCCGGCCGCCTCCGAGGGCGACGAGGTCGAGATCATCCTCGACCGCACCCCGTTCTACGCCGAGGGCGGCGGCCAGCTCGCCGACCAGGGCCGGATCCGGCTGGAGTCCGGCGCGGTGGTGGAGATCCGCGACGTGCAGCAGCCCGTCCCGGGCGTCATCGTGCACTCCGGCGGGGTGCTGTTCGGCGAGGTCGTGCTGGGCGCCTCGGCGTACGCCACGATCGACACCGAGCGCCGCCGGGCGATCGCCCGCGCCCACTCGGCCACCCACCTGACCCACCAGGCGCTGCGCGACGCGCTCGGCCCGACGGCCGCCCAGGCCGGCTCCGAGAACGCCCCCGGCCGCTTCCGCTTCGACTTCGGTTCGCCCGCCGCCGTCCCCGGCAGCGTGCTGGTCGACGTCGAGCAGAAGATCAACGACGTGCTGGGCCGCGAGCTGGAGGTCAGCGCCGAGGTCATGACGATGGACCAGGCCCGCAAGGCCGGCGCCATCGCGATGTTCGGCGAGAAGTACGGCGACGAGGTCCGGGTCGTCACCATCGGCGACTTCTCCAAGGAGCTGTGCGGTGGCACCCACGTCGGCAACACCGCCCAGCTGGGCCTGGTGAAGCTGCTCGGCGAGTCCTCGATCGGCTCCGGCGTGCGCCGCGTCGAGGCGCTGGTCGGTACCGACGCGTACCGCTTCCTGGCCCGTGAGCACACCGTGGTCTCCCAGCTCACCGAGCTGGTCAAGGGCCGCCCGGAGGAGCTGCCGGAGAAGATCTCGGGCATGCTCGCCAAGCTCAAGGACGCCGAGAAGGAGATCGAGCGCTTCCGCGCCGAGAAGGTGCTGGCCGCCGCGGCGGGCCTGGCCGACTCGGCCGAGGACGTGCACGGCGTCGCCGTGGTCGCCGCGCAGGTCGCGGACGGCGTGGGCGCGGACGAGCTGCGCAAGCTGGTCCTGGACGTGCGCGGCCGCCTCGGCTCGCGCCCGGCCGTGGTCGCCGCCTTCACCGTGGCCAACGACCGTCCGCTGACCGTGATCGCCACCAACGAGGACGCCCGCGGCCGCGGCATCAAGGCCGGCGAGCTGGTCCGGACCGCGGCCAAGACCCTCGGCGGCGGCGGTGGCGGCAAGGACGACGTCGCCCAGGGCGGCGGCTCCAACCCGGCCGCGGTCGGCGAGGCCATCGCCGCGGTGCGCGGCCTGGTCGCGGAGCGCGCCAGCTGATGGAGCAGGAGGAGAGGCCCTTCCGGCGGGGGCGGCGGATCGCCGTCGACGTCGGGGACGCCCGGATCGGGGTCGCGTCCTGCGACCCCGACGGGGTGCTCGCCACGCCCGTGGAGACCGTCCCGGCCGGGGTGAAGTCGCAGGCCAGGATCGCCGCCATCGTCGACGAGTACGGCGCGATGGAGGTGATCGTCGGGCTGCCGCGCTCGCTCAGCGGCAAGGAGGGCCCGGCGGCGGAGAAGGTCCGGGCGTACGCGGCCCGGCTGGCGAACCGGCTCTACCCGGTGCCGGTGCGGCTGGTGGACGAGCGGATGTCGACCGTCACCGCGACCCACGGGCTGCGTGCCTCGGGGGTCAAGGCGAAGAAGGGCCGCTCGGTGGTCGACCAGGCCGCCGCGGTGGTGATCCTCCAGACCGCCCTTGAGTCCGAACGGGTGAGCGGACGCCCGCCCGGTGAGAGCGTCGAGGCGACCGGCTGACCGGTCTGATCTAACGTCCCGTTGAGGGGTCCGTGCGGACGCGTCCGCACGGACCCCTTCTTCGTTCGTTTCCGTGTCCGTTTTGGATCGATTCGCATCGATCCAGTCCGAACCGGAGAGGATCCGCACCGATCCGGGACCGCCGAGGGGGCGCGAGCCATGACCGACCAGGACTTCCACCCGGGGCTCACACCCGGACACCTGGGTGCGCCGGTGCTGGAGCCGGAGGGCCGTCCGCCGTCCGCGCCCCGCCCGCGCTCCGATGCGCCGGATCCGCACCGACGGCGCAACGGGCTGGCCTGCGGCCTCACCGCCTTCGCCCTGGTCGCGGTGTTCGGCGGGATCGGGCTGACCGGGTACACCTGGTTCCAGTCGCAGCGCAAACCCCCGGCCGCCGCCGACTTCGCCGGGCAGGGCACCGGCAGCGTGCAGGTCTCGGTGCCGGAGGGCGCCGGCCTCTCCCAGATCGCGTCCGCACTGGTCCGCAACGGGGTGGTGGCCAGCTCGCTGGCCTTCACCCGGGCGGCGAAGGGCAGTGCGGCGGCGGCCGGGCGGATCCAGCCCGGGACGTACACGCTCAAGCAGAAGATGTCGGCCGTGGCGGCGCTGGCGATCCTGATCGACCCGGCCAACGCCAACGGCCTGACCATCCCCGAGGGCTGGCGCGGCTACCAGATCTACGCGGCCATCGACAAGAAGCTGAACCTGCCCGAGGGCACCACCCAGAAGACCGCCCAGGAGCAGGGCGCCGAGCTCGGCCTGCCGGACTTCACCAACGGCAGCCCGGAGGGCTACCTGTTCCCGGCGACGTACAGCGTCACCGACGGCACCACCGCCTTCGACCTGCTGAAGCAGATGGTGGACCGGGCCGGCAAGGAGTTCGGCCGGGACGACGCCAACGTCGTCGCGCAGAACCTCGGGCAGACCCTGTACGGGCTGGTCACCGTGGCCAGCATGGTCCAGGGCGAGGCCGACAACACCGCGGACATGGGCAAGGTGGCCCGGGTGATCTACAACCGGCTGGCCAAGGGCATGCCCCTGCAGCTGGACTCCACGATCAACTACGCGCTCGGCCGGTCGACCCTGAACACCTCGGTGACCGACACCCGGCTGGACTCCCCGTACAACACCTACCTGCACCCCGGGCTGCCGCCGAGCCCGATCTCCAACCCCGGGCGGCAGGCGATCATGGCGGCGCTGGACCCGACGCCGGGGGACTGGCTGTACTTCGTCACCGTGAAGCCCGGGGACACCCGGTTCACCGACAGCTTCGACGTGCAGCAGCGCAACGTGGCGGAGTTCAACGCCAACCGGGCGGCGGCCAGGCAGAGCGCCTCGGCGTCCGCGC
This sequence comes from Kitasatospora sp. NPDC092039, assembly GCF_044756065.1. NCBI lineage: Bacteria > Bacillati > Actinomycetota > Actinomycetes > Kitasatosporales > Streptomycetaceae > Kitasatospora > Kitasatospora sp. NPDC092039. Next base: position 205,137 of record NZ_JBIVSD010000002.1, read on the forward strand.
CGAGCTCCGGCCCGGCGGCCCCCGGGGCGGGGGCCGGTTCGCCTTCCGGCGCCGGTGCGGGGACGCCGTAGCGGTGGTGTGTGCCGTCGGTGAGACCGCTCACCGACGGTGCGTCCGCCCGGCCGGGGGTAAGGCTGCGGTACGGTAACGTCTCCCTCCAGGCGCTGCGCTAGCACGCCGGTTCGAGATTCAGCCGGGACCGCGTCGTCCCGGGACGGCCGGTTCGATCCTCCGGCCGTCACCGTCGGTTAAGGGGATCGATGACCGATCTGGGCGGGGGCTACGGCCCCCAGGGCGAGCCGTGGCACCCCGGTGATCCCGGGTACGACGGCCGACAGCCGGTCCCCGGCCAGCAGGACGGCCAGTGGCAGCAGCAGTACCCGCAGCAGGGCCAGCCGGCCCAGCAGCCGTACGGGGACGTGCAGCAGGGGTACGCGCAGCAGCAGATGACGCCGCAGATGCAGCAGCAGATGATGGCGCAGCAGCAGGGCTACCAGCAGCAGGCCCCCCAGCAGCAGGGTTACGTCCAGCAGGGCTACCCGCAGCAGATGTCGCAGCAGGGCTATCCCCAGCAGGGGTACGGGCAGCCGCAGCAGCAGGCTCAGCAGCCGATGCAGCAGGGGTACGCGCAGCATCAGCAGATGCCCCAGCAGCAGGCGCCGATGCAGCAGCAGGGGTACGAGCAGCAGGGGTACGAGCAGCAAGGCTACGAGCAGCAGGGTTTCCCCGGGGGCCAGCAGCAGGGCCAGGCGCAGCAGCAGGGCCAGGCCCCCCAGCAGCAGGCGCCGATGCAGCAGCAGGCGCCCCAGTCGCAATCGCCCCAGCAGCAAGCCCCGGGGCAGCGGAGCCGGCGCCGGCAGCCGGCCCCGGAGCCCGTGCCGGCCTCCGGCCCCGGCCCAGACGGGATCGACTGGGAGGCCGAGGCCGCCGCCCTGGAGGCCGGGGCCGACCCGGTCGCCGCCGCCCGCGAGGGTGCCAAGGACGAGTGGGACGGCCACGAGGACGGCCGCCACCAGGACGACGGCTACCTCGACGAGCACGCCGAGGCCGGGGACGCCGGCTTCCTCGGGGAGCAGGACGACTCCCGCGAGGCCCAGAAGAAGCGCAAGGAGAAGGGCAAGAAGTCGGGCCGCCGCAACGGCGGCGCCTGCCTGCTGGTCGCGCTGGTGCTGCTCGGCGCTATGGGCGGGGCCGGCTGGTGGGGCTACGGCTTCTACCAGGACCACTTCGGCCCGGCGCCGGACTTCACCGGCGAGGGCACCGGCTCCGTCCAGGTCGAGGTCAAGAAGGGCGCGGTCGGCGGGCAGATCGGCCTGGCGCTGAAGAACGCCGGCGTGGTCAAGAGCGTCGACGCGTTCTCCGAGGCCTGCAAGGCCGAGCCCAAGTGCGGCACCATCCAGTACGGCTACTACGGGCTGAAGAAGGAGATGCCGGCCGCCGCCGCGCTCAAGGAGCTGCTCGCCCAGGCGGGCGGCGCCGCGATCGTGGTCCCGGAGGGCAAGAACTCCACCGAGATCTACAACCTGATCGACACCAAGCTGAAGCTGCAGCCGGGCACCACGGCGGGCGTAGCCAAGGCCCAGGTGAACGAGCTCGGCCTGCCGCCGTACGCGAACGGCAACGTCGAGGGCTTCCTCTGGCCGACCCGCTACAACATCGCCGAGGGCATGAAGCCCGAGGACCTGCTCAAGCAGATGGTCAAGAACGCCACCGAGAAGTACGCCGGCCTGGACTCCCAGGCCGCCTCGGTGGGGCTGAAGACCGGCTACGAGGTGCTCATCGAGGCGAGCATCCTCCAGCGCGAGGGCAACAACGCCGGCGACTTCGCCAAGATGGCCAAGACCATCCAGAACCGGCTGGCCGCCGGCGGCGAGATCAACCACCGGCTCGGCATGGACACCACGCTCCAGTACTCGTTGGGCCGCAAGGACCTCAACAAGAAGGACATGGACGACGCGTCCAACAAGTACAACACCTACGTGAACCCGGGCCTGCCGCCCGGTCCGATCTCCAACCCCGGCGACGAGGCGCTCAACGCGGTGCTGCACCCGGCGGACGGCAAGTGGCTGTACTTCATCGCGATGTCCCCGACCAACACCCGGTTCGCCGAGACGAGCAAGGAGCACTACGCCAACGTCAAGGAGTACTGCCAGTCGGCCGGGCAGAACTTCGACGAGGCGCGCGGCCACTGCACCACCAAGTAGCCACGGCCGGAAGACAGTTCGCGGAGAGGCAGCGTTGACCAGCAAGCACCGGGCGGCCGTACTCGGCTCGCCGATCGCCCACTCGCTCTCGCCGGACCTGCACCGGGCCGCCTTCGCGGCGCTCGGGCTGGACGGCTGGCGCTACGACCGCTTCGAGGTGGACGAGGCCGGGCTGCCCGGGTTCGTCGCCGCCCTGGACGAGGCCGAGTGGGCCGGGCTGTCGCTCACCATGCCGCTGAAGCGGGCGGTCATCCCGCTGCTCGACGAGGTCAGCGCGACGGCCCGCTCGGTGGACGCGGTGAACACCGTGGTGTTCACCGCCGACGGCCGGCGCACCGGGGACAACACCGACGTCCCCGGGCTGGTCAACGCGCTGCGCGAGCGCGGCATCACCGAGGTGCCCGAGGCGGCCGTGCTGGGCGCCGGGGCCACCGCCTCCTCGGCGCTGGCCGCGCTGGCCCAGGTCTGCACCGGCGAGGTGACGGTCTACGTCCGCAGTGCCGAGCGGGCCCGGGAGATGGCCGAGCTGGGCGACCGGCTCGGCGTGGCCGTCCGCACCGCGGACTGGGAGCGCGGCGCCGAGGCGCTGGCCCGGCCGCTGACCGTCTCCACCACGCCGGTCGGCGCGACCGACGGCTTCGCCGACGCGCTGCCCGCCGAGCCGGGCGCGCTGTTCGACGTGCTCTACCACCCGTGGCCGACGGCTCTGGCCGCCGCCTGCGCCGGGCGCGGGGCGACCGTCCTGGGCGGGCTGGACCTGCTGGTGCACCAGGCCGTGCTGCAGAGCGAGGCCTTCACCGGGCGCAGGCCCGGGCCGCTGGCGGCGATGCGCGAGGCGGGGGAGAAGGCGCTCGCCGGGCACTGAGCCCCGGCACCCGGCCCAGGCGTACGGCTCCTGCCCGGCAGGTTCCCGGCAGCTTCCCGGCCGGATCGTGGCCGGTTGCCGTCCGTCACGCGGACTGTGCCCCCAGGTGCTGCTGGGGCATGAAAGGATTCAGGCACAAGGCACGCCCGGGCGGGCCCCGGCGGTGCCGAGGTCCGGTCCGCTGATGAAGGAGCTCCGTTGGGTACGTTGCGCTGGCTGACGGCGGGGGAGTCGCACGGCCCCGCACTCGTCGCGACGCTGGAAGGCCTGCCCGCCGGTGTACCGGTCACCACCGACGTGGTGGCCGACGCGCTGGCGCGCCGCCGGCTCGGTTACGGCCGCGGGGCGCGGATGAAGTTCGAGCAGGACGAGGTGACCTTCCTCGGCGGCGTCCGGCACGGTCTGACCATGGGCAGCCCGGTCGCGGTCATGGTCGGCAACACCGAGTGGCCGAAGTGGGAGCAGGTCATGTCGGCCGACCCGGTCGACCCCGAGGTGCTGGCGGGCCTGGCCCGCAACGAGGCGCTCACCCGCCCCCGGCCCGGCCACGCCGACCTGGCAGGCATGCAGAAGTACTCGATCGAGGAGGCCCGGCCGATCCTGGAGCGCGCCAGCGCCCGCGAGACGGCCGCCCGGGTCGCGCTGGGCGCCGTCGCCCGCGCGTACCTGCGCGAGGTGGCCGGGATCGAGATCGTCAGCCACGTGGTCGAGCTGGCCGCCGCCAAGGCGCCGGCCGGCGTGGTGCCGCTGCCCTCGGACGAGGCCCGGCTGGACGAGGACCCGGTGCGCTGCCTGGACGCCGACGCCTCGAAGGCGATGGTCGCCGAGATCGACCAGGCCCACAAGGACGGCGACACCCTGGGCGGCGTGGTCGAGGTGCTGGCGTACGGCGTGCCGGTGGGGCTCGGCTCGCACGTGCACTGGGACCGCCGGCTGGACGCCCGGCTGGCCGCCGCGCTGATGGGCATCCAGGCGATCAAGGGCGTCGAGGTCGGCGACGGCTTCGACCTGGCCCGGGTGCCGGGCTCCAAGGCCCACGACGAGATCGTCCCGACCGCCGAGGGCGTCAAGCGCACCTCCGGCCGCTCCGGCGGCACCGAGGGCGGCCTGTCCACCGGCGAGGTGCTGCGGGTGCGCGCCGCGATGAAGCCGATCGCCACCGTGCCGCGGGCGCTGCAGACCCTGGACGTGCGCACCGGCGAGCCGGCCAAGGCGCACCACCAGCGTTCGGACGTCTGCGCGGTGCCGGCCGCCGGCATCGTCGCCGAGGCGATGGTCGCGCTGGTGCTGGCGGACGCGGTGACCGAGAAGTTCGGCGGGGACCACGTCTCCGAGACCCGCCGCAACGTGCAGGGCTACCTCGACCACCTGATCATCCGATGACGACCCCCGTCGTGGTGCTGGTCGGCCCGCCCGGCAGTGGCAAGTCCACCGTCGGGCGGGTCCTGGCCGAGCGCCTGGGCGTCGGCTTCCGGGACACCGACGCCGACGTCGAGGCGACGGCCGGCAAGCCCGTCCCGGACATCTTCGTCGACGAGGGCGAGCCGCACTTCCGCGCGCTGGAGACGGCGGCCGTCCGCGCGGCCGCCGAGGGGCACGACGGGGTCCTGGCGCTCGGCGGCGGCGCGGTGACGGCCGAGGCCACCCGCGCGCTGCTGCGCGAGCTGCCGGTGGTCTTCCTGGAGGTCCCGCTCGCCGACGCGGTCAAGCGGGTCGGCCTGGACGCCCCGCGCCCGCTGCTGGCCGTCAACCCGCGGGCCCGCTGGCGGGAGCTGATGGAAGCCCGCCGCCCCCTCTACCTGGAGGTGGCCACCGCCGTGGTCGACACCGCCGGGCGCAGCCCGGAGCAGGTCGCGGACGCCGTACTGGAAGCACTGGAGCTGAAGACCCCCCATGACTGACACCACCGTCAGGATCCACGTCGGCGGCAGCGCCGGCCACGACCCGTACGACGTGCTGATCGGGCACCAGCTGCTCGGTGAGCTGGCGCCGCTGATCGGCGCCCGGGCCAAGCGGGTCGCGATCATCCACCCGGAGGCGCTGGCCGCCACCGCCGACGCGATCCGCGAGGACCTGCTCGGCGAGGGCTACGAGGCCATCGCGCTCCAGGTGCCCAACGCCGAGGACGCCAAGAGCGCCGAGGTCGCCGCGTACTGCTGGTCGGTGCTCGGGCAGACCGGCTTCACCCGCAGCGACGTCGTCGTCGGCCTCGGCGGCGGCGCCACCACCGACCTGGCCGGCTTCGTCGCCGCCACCTGGCTGCGCGGGGTCCGCTGGATCTCCATGCCCACCACGCTGCTCGGCATGGTCGACGCGGCCGTCGGCGGCAAGACCGGCATCAACATCGCCGAGGGCAAGAACATGGTCGGCGCCTTCCACCCGCCGGTGGGCGTGCTGGCCGACCTCGACACCCTGGAGACCGTGCCCCGGCACGACTACGTCTCCGGCCTGGCCGAGGTCATCAAGTGCGGCTTCATCGCCGACCCGGCCATCCTCGACCTGATCGAGGCCGACCCGGAGGGCGCCAAGACGCCGGCCGGCCCGCACACCGTCGAGCTGATCCGCCGGGCCATCCAGGTCAAGGCCGACGTGGTCTCCGGGGACCTCAAGGAGTCCGGGCGTCGCGAGATCCTCAACTACGGCCACACCCTCGGCCACGCCATCGAGCGCAACGAGCGGTACAAGTGGCGGCACGGCGCAGCGATCTCCATCGGCATGGTCTTCGCCGCCGAACTCGGCCGCCTGGCCGGGCGGTTGGACGACGAGACGGCCGACCGGCACCGCACCGTCCTGGCCTCGGTCGGCCTGCCGCTGAGCTACCGGGCGGACGCCTGGCCGAAGCTGCTGGACGCGATGAAGATCGACAAGAAGTCGCGCGGCGACCTTATCCGCTTCATCGTGCTGGACGGCCTGGGCAAGACGTCCGTGCTGGAGGGCCCCGACCCGTCGCTGCTGGTCGCCGCGTACGCGGAGGTCTCGGCGTGACCAGGGTGATGGTGCTCAACGGCCCCAACCTGGGCCGGCTGGGCAGCCGCGAGCCGGACGTCTACGGCGCCACCTCGTACGCCGGACTGGTCGAGCGCTGCACCGCGCTGGGCAGGGAGTTCGGCTTCGAGGTCGAGGTCCACGAGACCAACTCCGAGCAGCGGATGGTGGAGTGGCTGCACGAGGCGGCCGACGGGCGGGTACCGGTGGTGATCAACCCCGGTGCGTTCACGCACTACTCGTACGCGATGCGGGACGCGGCGGCCCAGCGCACCGCGCCGCTGATCGAGGTGCACATCTCCAACCCGTACGCCCGGGAGACCTTCCGGCACACCTCGGTGATCGCCGCGGTGGCCTCCGGCACCATCGCCGGTTTCGGGCTCGGCTCCTACGAGCTGGCGCTGCGCGCGCTGGCCGAGCAGCTCACCGCCCGCTGAGGGTACGGGCGGTGGCCCGGCGGCGGACTGTGCCCGCCGCCGGGCCGCCGTGTAGTGTCCCCGCTGAGAGGTGTCGGGAGGTGTCGTGACGCAGTACGCCGGAGGTGGGCAGGTCCCGCCGCGTCCTGTCGCCCCGCCGGTGCCGCCGGTGGGCGGTACCCGGGGGACGTCGTCGGGGGCGCCGGTCTCCCCTCCGTCTCCGCCGCCGGTCCGTCCGGCGCCCGCCGCCCCGGCGGCTCCCGGGCCCGCCGCCCGTCCGGCTCCGGCCCCCGCGGTCGCTCCGGCCGCGCCGGCCGGTCCGGTGCCGAGCGCACCGGTGCCCGCCGGGGGCACCGGGCACTTCGTGCTGCCGTCCGGCGCGCCCGTCCAGCTGCCCACCCACCCGCCGCAGCACCACGCGCCCGCCGGGCCGATCGCCGTCCTGCTGATCGGACCGGCCGGGGCGGGCAAGACCACCGTCGCCCGCCACTGGGCCGAGCGGCGGCCCGGCCCGACCGCGCACATCAGCCTGGACGACGTCCGCGAGTGGGTGCAGTCGGGCTTCGCCAACCCGCAGTCCGGCTGGAACAACGCCTCCGAGGCGCAGTACCGGCTGGCCCGCCGCACCTGCGGCTTCGCGTGCCGCAACTACCTGGCCAACGGCATCTCCTGCATCATCGACGACGCCGTCTTCCCGGACCGCCCGGCGATCGGCCTCGGCGGCTGGAAGCGCCACATCGGCCCCGGCATGATCCCGGTCGTGCTGCTGCCCAGCCTGGACTCGGTGCTGCGCCGCAACGCCCGGCGCAGCGGCAACCGCCGCCTCGGGGACGAGGAGGTGGCCCGCATCCACGGGCGGATGGCCGGCTGGTACAACTCCGGGCTGCCGATCATCGACAACTCCTACCTGGACGTCGCCGGGACGGCCGCCGAGCTGGACCGGGTCATCCTGGCCCGGCTGATGGGCGTCCCGGTCCGCTGACCAGCGGTGTCGCGGGGCTGTCGGTGCCGGCTGCGATGATGGACGGGTCCCTGTCGCCGCGCCCGGAGGAGCCGACGCCCGTGCCCGAAGGCCACATCATCCACCGCCTCGCCATCGAGAGCCGGACGGCCTTCGGCGGCCGCCCGGTGCGGGTCTCCAGCCCGCAGGGCCGGTTCGCCGACGAGGCCAAGGTGATCGACGGGCAACTGCTCACGGGAGCGGAGGCCACCGGCAAGCACCTGTTCCTCGGCTTCGAGGAGGGCGGCTGGGTGCACGTCCACCTCGGCCTGTACGGCGGGTTCACCTTCGGCACCGGCCCGGCGCCCGAGCCGGTCGGGCTGGTCCGGCTGAGGCTGGAGAACGAGGACGGCTACGCCGACCTGCGCGGTCCCAACACCTGCGCGCTCGTCACCGGGGAGCAGAAGGCCGCCGTCGCCGCCCGGCTGGGCCCCGACCCGCTGCGTGACGACGCCGACCCGGACACCGCCTGGCGCCGGATCTCGGGCAGCCGGACGACCGTCGCGGCGCTGCTGATGGACCAGAAGGTGCTGGCCGGGGTGGGCAACGTCTACCGGGCGGAGGTGCTGTTCCGGCACGGCATCGACCCGCACCGGGCCGGGCGCGACCTCACCCGCCGGGAGTGGGACGCGATCTGGGCCGACCTGGTCGCCCTGATGCGCGAGGGCGTCACGGCCGGCCGGATCGACACCGTCCGTCCCGAGCACACCCCGGAGGCGATGGGCCGCCCGCCGCGGGTGGACGACCACGGCGGCGAGGTGTACGTCTACCGGCGGGCCGCGATGCCCTGCCTGGTCTGCGGCACCGACGTGCGGACGGAGGAGCACGCCGCCCGCAACCTCTTCTGGTGCCCGGCCTGCCAGGCGGCCTGACCGGGCCCCGGCCCCGCCGGGCCGCCCGCGACGCGCCGCCGCGCGCCGACGCCGCCCCGTGTCGCATACGACCTTTCTGACCTGCGACGATGGGCGGCGTGCTCGCCGAGCAGCCTGCCCCTACCGGTACTGCCACGTGTGAACGTGCAGCGAAAGGAAGTCCCATGATCTTCATCACGGTCAAGTTCCCGGTCCGCCCCGAGCGCGTCGACGGCTGGCTCGACCTGGTCGACGAGTTCACCCGGGCCACCCGCGACGAGCCCGGCAACATCTTCTTCGAGTGGTCCCGCAGCGTCGAGGACCCCAACGAGTTCGTCCTGGTCGAGGCGTTCCGCGACGGCGACGCGGGCCGGGAGCACGTGGAGTCCGCGCACTTTGCCAAGGCCATGGAGGACCTGTCCTACGCGGTGGCCGCCAAGCCGCGGATCGTGTCGACCGAGATCCCCGGCATGGACGGCTGGGCGGAGATGGGCGAGATCACCCCCCGGTGACATCCGAGTGCCCCACCGGTGCGGCGCCCAGCCCGTAGGCTGGGGCCGACCGGCCGGAGGGAGCAGGCGGATGGAACGGCACGAGGTGGCCAACACCGTGTCAGGCGCCACGGTGGGCGGCCACCTGGTGCAGGCCGGGAACATCGGGACGCTCCACCTCCACCAGCCGCGGGAGGTGCCGAGGCCCCGTCAGGTGCGCGCGCCGCACGGCCCGTTCGTCAACCGCGAGCCGGAGATCGCCGCTCTGGCCGCCGCGCTGCGCCGGTTCGAGGAGGACGGGCTCGGGGTCGTGGTGTTCACCGGCCTCGGCGGGGTCGGGAAGACCGAACTGATCGCCAAGTTCACCGAGGACCACCGGGAGCACTTCCCGGGCGGGGACCTCTACGCCGACCTGAAGGCCTACCGGCACCAGGGCGGGGTGGACCTCCCCGAACTGCTGGCCGGCTTCCTGCGCGCCCTCGGCACCGAGCCCCCGGCTGTGGAGGCCGAGCGGTTCACGGCGTTCCGCACCGCCACCGCCGAGCGCCGGTGCCTGTTCTTCCTGGACAACGTCGAGCACGCCGCGGAGGTCCGCGCCCTGCTCCCGTCCGGCGGCCTGGTGGTGGTCGCGAGCCGGCGGCGGCTGCCCGCGCTGCGGGTGGACGGCGCGGAGGTGCGCCGGCTCGGGCCGCTGAGCGCGACGGCGGGCGCCGAGCTGGTGCGCGGCTGGGTCGGCTCCGGGCGGGGCACCGACGGGGAGCTGGCGGAACTGGTCGAGCTGTGCGGCGGGCTGCCGCTCGCGCTGAACGCGGTCGGCAGCCAGCTGCTGGACCGGGACAACCTGCCGGTCGGCCGGGTGGTGGCCGAACTGCACGACCGCGAGGGCAGGTTGGCGATGCTGGAGGACGAGGAGAGCGATCTCGGCGCGACCTACGACCTGGTCTACGAACGGCTGTCGGCTCAGGGCCGGGCGCTCTACCACCTGGTCGGCGTGCACCCCGGCCCCTTCGTGTCCGCCGAACTGGCGCGCGCGGTCGGCGTCGAGCGGGCCGAGCGGGCGATCGGGGAGCTGCGCGGCGCCCACCTGCTGGACGAGGTGGTGGACGGCGACCGCGAGGACCGCTTCCGGGCCCACGACGTAGTGCGGCTGCACGCCTACGGCCGGACCCGGGAGCTGCCGGACCGCGGGCCCCTCCTCGCCGGGGTCGTGGCGTACTACCGGGGCCGGGCGTCGGCCGCCGACCGCGCGCTGGCCGGGAAGCGCCTGCGCCTCCAGGACCCGAGCGGTGACGAGCTGCCCCGCTTCGCCTCCGGGGCCGCGGCCCTGGAGTGGCTGTACGCCGAGCGCGCCAACTTCCGCGCGGTGGTGGCGGAGGCGGCCGAGCAGGGCTGGCACGGCGAGGTGTGGCGGCTCTGCGAGTCGCTCTGGCCGCTCTACCACGGCCGCAAGCTCTACCAGGACTGGATCGCCACCCACCGGCTCGGCGTCGAGTCGGCCCAGTGGGACAACCGGCCGGCGGCCGTGGTGCGGATGCGCAACCAGCTCGCCCGCGCCCACGTCGACCGCGGCGAGTACCGGCTCGCCGCCGAGCAGTTGGCGCTCGCCACCGAGCAGGTGCCGCTGGTGACCGAGCGCCAGGTGGTGGGGGTGCTCTACGAGACGGACGGCCTGCTCTGCCTGGCCGACGGCCGCCCGGCCGACGCGGTGCAGCGGTTCACCCTGGCGCTGGCGGAGAACCGGGGCGACGACCACGGCGAGATCGTCCAGAGCTACAACCTGGCGCAGGCGCTGATCGCCGACGGCCGTCCGGAGCAGGCGCTGGCCCTGCTGGCCGAGGCCACGGCTCACGCCGGGCGGACCGGGGACGACGACATGCTGATGAAGCTGCCGCTGGTCCGCGCCCGGGCCCACCGGGCGCTCGGGCAGCTGGACCTCGCCGTCGCCCACGCGGACGACTGCGCCCGGCAGGCCAGGGAGCGCGGGCAGTACGCCAAGGAGGCGCAGGCGCACGCCCTGCTCGTCTCCCTCGCCGAGGAGCTGGACGACGCGGAGCTGGCCGAGCGCAGCCGGGTGCGGCTGCGGGAGCTGTCGGACTAGGGCCCCGGCGGCCAGGGCCGCGGTACGGCCTGAGGACCCGGTACGGCCAGGAACCGGTACGGCTAGGACCCGGTGCGGAACGACACCCGGGTGCGGTGCTCGCCGGTGCGGACGGTGAGCCCGTGCTCGGCGAGGCCGGCCGGCTCGCCGCCGTCGGCGAGCCAGGTGGCGACGGCGGAGCCGAGCAGCAGCGGGTCGATGCCGGGGTCGGGGCGGGCCCAGTCCGGTTCGGCGCGGGCCTCCAGCAGCAGGCCGGTGCGCAGCCGCAGCAGGTGGCGGGCCGGGCCGAGGGCGGCCACCGCGACGGCCAGGCCGGGGAGTTCGGCGGCGGTGTCGGCGAGCCAGCGGGTGGCCGGGCGTTCGGCGTGGGCCTCGGTGCGGGCGAGGACCTCGGCGGTGTAGCGCAGGGCGTCGCCCGGGTGCTCGTCGGTGAGGGCGTGGAAGCCGCGCGGGGGGTGGCCGTCCGGGGCGAAGGGGTAGCGCCGGAGGCTGACCTCGGTGCCGTCGCTGCTGCCCTCGACGTCGTACGCGGTGGGCCCCTCGGTGGGCGCGGGGAGCGGCCTGGGGTAGGGCGGCAGGGCCGGCTCCTCCCGGGGTTCGTCCAGTCCGTCCAGGAAGGAGTAGAGCAGCGGGCGCAGCAGCCGGGCGGACTCGCCGCGGTGGGCGAGCGAGCGGCCGGTGACGCCGCTCAGGCCGGCCGGGTCCTGGGCCAGGGCCAGTTCGAGCTGGGCGGCGAGGTCCCCGTCCGGGTCGAGGACGGGCGCGGCCTGGCCGAAGGCGTAGCCGGGGGAGCGCGGGTCGAGTTCGGCGGCGCCGGTGGCGACGAGCACGGTGGGGCGTTCCAGGGCGGCGCCGTAGACGGTGACCGAGCCGTGGTCGCCGATCACGCAGTCGGCGGCGACGAGCGCGGCCTGCCAGCCCTGGTGGGGCGGGATCAGGCGCAGGCCCATCCGGCGGGCGCCGTCGAGCAGCGCCTCGGGGTCGTGGCGGCTCCAGACGTTGGGGTGCAGGACGACGGCCACCGTGTACTCGTCGGCGGGGAGCCGGCGGACCAGCCGCTGGGGGAGGTCGGGGCGGCGGCCGAATAACGAGTGCTCGCTCCAGGTGGAGCTGACGACGACGAGCCGTCGGCCCCCGGTGGCGCCGAGCGCGGCGCGGTAGCCGTCGCGGGAGCGCCGGCTGCCGAGCATCCGGTCGAAGCACGGGTCGCCGACGACCCGGGCGACGTCCAGCGCCTCGGGGCAGGAGTCCCGCAGCCGGTCCAGCTGCTCGGGGTGGGAGAGGCCGAGGACGTCCACGAACACCCGTCCGCGATGGGTGAGTTCGTTGCGGGACAGGCCGGCGGCGGTGACCGTGTCGCCGGTCGACTCGGTGACCAGGCGGTTGTAGCCGGCGCCGTGCGGGAGGACGACGAGGCGGGCGTCCAGGCGGTGCATGGAGGAGTGGACGGCGCAGGCGACGGCCAGGTCGAAGCGGCGGCGGACGGCGTCCTCCCAGTCCAGCACGGTGAAGCCGGGCAGGCCGTGCAGGTACTCGTCCAGGGCGCGGTCGGCGAAGGCGGAGCCGGGGTTGACGGTGAAGTACCGCTCGATGCCGTCCGGGCTCAGCAGGGTGAGGACGTCCAGGACCCGGGTGGCCGAGGTGAGGGTGCGGGCGACCGCCAGCACGCGGGCCCTGACCGGGCGGGTGTTCCAGCGGTCGGCGGGCCAGACGTGGGGGTGGGACGGCACACCATGATCGTACTGGTCGGGCCCGGTCCCGGCCCGGGTTTCCGGGTGTCAGCCGGCGGCCGCGGTGGGCTCGTGGTGCTCGGCGGCGGTGCACTCGTCGAGGAGGGGGCGCATGGCCTCGTCCACGAGCCGGTAGCGCACCACCCGTCCGTCCCGGTCGCCGGTCACCACGCCGGCCGTGCGGAGCAGCCGCAGGGCCTGGGAGACGGCGGGGTCGCGCATGCCGGTGGCGACCGCGAGGTCGGTGACGGCGAGCGGGCCGGCCCGGTGGAGGGCGAGCAGCAGGGCGAGCCGCCCGGGGTCGGCGAGCAGCGAGAACCGCTCGGCCCAGGACCGGACGTGCGTGGGCTCGCCGATCGCGGCGATGGCCTCGCAGACCCGGTGCCCGTCGATGGTGCGGTGGCCCGCGCGGTCGGCCGGTACGAGATGCATGCGGACATTCTTGCAGGCGGCGTCCTGTGATCCTGGACACCTGCGCAGGTGCGCAGCCTTGCACCCGTGGGGCCCGGCCCCTACGGTGTTCCCCGCCGTGGTGCTCGGGAAGACCGGTGACGGATCCTCAGGGATCCCAGCCCGGAGCGGCCCTCGCCACTGTGATCGGGTCGTTCCTCCGCCCACGGAGGAACGTCGTCCGTACCCATGAAGCCACTGGGCGCCCCGCGCGCCTGGGAAGGCGGGTGCGGGCGTCCCGTCAGCCAGGAGACCGGCCACGGCATCTCACGAGGTTTTCCACGAGGTGCTGGAGCGTGATCCGCAGATGACCCTGCCCGAAACCGTCGCCACCGGGGCGAAGACGGCCCCCTCCGCGCTGCCGAGCTTCCGGTGGCGGCGCGAGGACACCATCCGTACGGCCGGGTTGATGGGGGTGATCCTGGCCATGCACGTGGTGGCCTTCGGGACGCTCGTCTTCCTGGTCGCACCCGAGCGGTACGCGGTCGGTACCCAGGTCTTCGGGGTGGGCCTGGGTATCACCGCGTACACCCTCGGCATGCGGCACGCCTTCGACGCCGACCACATCGCGGTGATCGACAACACCACCCGCAAGCTGATGGCGGACGGCAAGCGGCCGGTCTCGGTGGGCTTCTGGTTCGCCCTCGGGCACTCCTCGATGGTGGTCCTGATGGCCGCCCTGGTGGCGGGCGGCGCGCAGCTGGCGAACACGCTGATGGACGACGAGTCGGCCACCCACCAGTGGCTCGGCGTGGTCGGGACGACCACCTCGGGCGTCTTCCTCTACCTGATCGGCGCGCTCAACCTGGCGGCACTGCTCGGCATCCTGAAGGTGTTCCGGGCGATGCGGGCCGGGCAGTTCGACGAGCGGGAGCTGGAGGCGCACCTCGACTCGCGCGGCTTCATGGCCCGGGTGCTGAACCGGGCGACCCGGTCGATCACCCGGCCGGGGCAGATGTTCCCGGTGGGCATGGTGCTGGGCCTGGGCTTCGACACCGCGACCGAGGTCACCCTGATGGTGATGGCCGGCTCGGGCGCGGCCTCCGGGCTGCCCTGGTACGCGATCGTCTGCCTGCCGCTGCTGTTCGCGGCCGGGATGAGCCTGTTCGACACCCTGGACGGGACGTTCATGAACTTCGCGTACCAGTGGGCCTTCGCCAACCCGGTCCGGAAGGTGTACTACAACCTGACCATCACCGGTCTGTCGATCGCGGTGGCCTTCGTCATCGGCACCATCGAGCTGGTCGGGGTGCTGCACGAGAAGCTCGACCTGACCGACCCGGTCTCCGGGTTCGTCGCGGACATCTCGCTGGACAACGTCGGCTACGGCATCGCCGGGCTGTTCGTGCTGGTCTGGGCGATCGCGATCGGGTACTGGAAGCTCGCCCGGGTCGAGCAGCGCTGGACGCCGGGCCAGGAGGCCTGAGCGCCCGTCCCGCCGGTCGTCCCCGGGGCCTCGGCACGGCCCCGGGCGGGGGCGGGGCGCACGGCGCGCGCCCGGAGGTGACGGCGCGGTCGCGCGGGGGGCGCGCAGGGAGCACCGGGGGTTCTGCCGGGGGTGCTCGGCGGGCGCTTCGGGCCGGGGGTTCGTAGGCTCGACGCATGGCGGATGCGTACGCGGGGCGGCGGGAGCGGGTGAGGGAGCACTGCAGTGCGGCCGGGGCCGATGCGGCGCTGATCACCCGCGCGGCGAACGTGCGGTACCTGACGGGCTGCGCGCCCTGCGGGGCGAGCCTGCTGCTGACCAGGGAGCGCGCCCTGCTCGCGCTGCCGGACGACCTGCCGCCGGACGACTCCGGGGAGCACCTGATCGCTCCGGACGTCACCAGGCTGCCGGTGGCGGCCGGCTCGGACACCGCGCTGGCCGCCGCGACCGCCGCCGCGCGGTCCGGGGTGTCGGGCCTGGCGGTGGAGGAGCACGACCTGACCGTCACCCGGCACCGGGCGGTGGCCGGCCTGACCGAGGGGGCCCGGCTGGTGGACCTCGGCCAGACGGTCGAGCGGCTGCGGGTGGTCAAGGACGAGCGCGAGATCGCGGACCTGCGGATCGCCGCGGAGATCGCCGACCAGGCGCTGGGCGAGCTGCTGGAGTCGATCCTGGTCGGCCGCACCGAGCGGCACCTGGCGATGGAGCTGGAGCGCCGGATGATCGACCACGGCGCCGACCGGGCGGCCTTCCCGGTCTCGGTCGGCACCGGCAGCCACTCCGGCCAGGCCGCCCACCAGCCGACCGACCGCCGGGTGGAGGAGGGCGACTTCCTGACCGTGGTGATGGGCGCCCAGTACCGCGGCTACGGCGTCTCCACCGCCCGCACCTTCGTGATCGGCGCCGCGCCCGCGCCCTGGCAGGTGGAGCTGCACCGGCTGGTCTTCCGGGCCCAGCGGGCCGGGCGGGAGGCGCTCGGACCGGGCGTGGAGCAGTGCGTACCCGACCGGGCGGCCCGGCAGGTCCTGGAGGCGGCCGGCCACGCCGAAGCCTCCCCGCACCCGGTGGGCCACGGCATCGGGCTGGAGATGCGGGAGGCGCCGCGCCTCGGCCCGGCGGACATGGGTAAACTGGACAGCCGCGTGCCGGTCACCGTCGGCCCAGGGGTCCACCTCCCGGGCAAGGGCGGCGTCCGGATCGAGGACACGCTCGTCGTGCGCCCCCTCGAGGAGGGCGGGCCCGAGCTGCTCACCATCACCACCAAGGAGCTCCTCGCCCTGTGACCGCGGCCCCCCGGGGGGCCGCGGGCGGCAGGACGCAAACCCTTGGTTCCTTGACAGCTATACAGGAGTTAGTGCGCCCGTGGCTTCCACGAACGATCTCAAGAACGGCATGGTCCTCAAGCTGGAGGGCGGCAAGCTCTGGTCCGTCGTCGAGTTCCAGCACGTCAAGCCCGGCAAGGGCCCGGCCTTCGTGCGTACCAAGCTCAAGGAGGTCCTGACCGGCAAGGTCGTCGACAAGACCTTCAACGCGGGCACCAAGGTCGAGACCGCGAACGTCGACAAGCGCACCATGCAGTTCTCGTACAAGGACGGCGAGAACTTCGTGTTCATGGACATGACCACGTACGACCAGCTGACCATCGAGCCGGTCGTCGTCGGCGACGCGGCCAAGTACCTGCTGGAGGGCTTCGAGGCCACGGTCGCGCAGAACGAGGGCTCGGTCCTGTACATCGAGCTCCCGGCCGCCGTCGAGCTGGTCATCGCCGAGACCGAGCCGGGCGTCCAGGGCGACCGCTCCACCGGTGGCACCAAGCCGGCCACCCTGGAGACCGGTGCCGAGATCGCCGTCCCGCTCTTCGTCACCACCGGTGAGAAGGTCAAGGTCGACACCCGCGACGGCAGCTACCTCGGCCGGGTGAAGTAAGTCCGTGTCGGCCGCACGCAGCAAGGCCCGTACCCGGGCCTTCCAGATCCTCTTCGAGGCCGACCACCGCGGGGTCGACCCGCAGCAGGTCCTCGCCGACTGGGTGGCCCGCGCCCGCGAGCCCAAGCCCGACGAGGGCACCCCGCAGGTCGGTGAGTACACCATGGAGCTCATCGAGGGGTACGTCCAGCACGCGCGTCGCATCGACGACCTGATCGAGCAGTACGCCGTGGGCTGGACTCTCGACCGGATGCCGATCGTGGACCGCAACGTCCTGCGGCTCGGCGCGTACGAGCTGATCTGGGAGGACGGCGTCCCGGACGCCGTCGTCCTGGACGAGGCCGTCGAGATCGCCAAGGAGTTCTCCACGGACGACTCCCCGGCCTTCGTCAACGGCATGCTCGCCCGCTTCCTGGAGCTGAAGCCGGGCATCCGCCGGTAGGCGGATCGACCTCCCGGACGGCCGTCGGACCCGAACAGGTGTCCGGCGGCCGTTCCGCGTTTCACCCGGGCGGCGTAGGGTGGTTCCTACTCGTCAGTAACTTGACGTCCGGAAGCACGCGCGAAGGGCAGGTCCCCCCACATGACCACGGCGATCCGCAGCGAGTTCGACCAGGGCATCGCCCTGACCAGGCACCCCGAGGAGGCCGGCCGCTACGAGGCCGAGCTCGGCGCCGGCTGGCAGATCGGCGGCGGGGTGAACGGCGGACTGCTGCTCGCCGTGGCCGGACACGCGCTGTCGCTGGAGCACGGCACCCACCCGGACCCGGTGTCCATCAGTGGTTACTACCTGTCCGCCTCCACCCCCGGCCCGGCCTCCGTCCGCACCGAGGTGCTGCGCACCGGCCGCGGCCTGTCCACCGGCACCGCCTCGCTCAGCCAGGACGGCGTCGAGCGGCTGCGCGTGGTGGCCAGCCACGGTGACCTCGCCGCCGCCGACGGCGAGGTGCGCACCAGTGCGCGGCCGCCGCAGCTGCCGCCGCCGGACCAGTGCGTCGGCGTCGAACACGCGCCCAAGGAGCTGATCGCCCAGGCCGCCCTGCTGGAGCGGTTCGACCTCCGGCTGGACCCGGCCACCATCGGCTGGGCACTCGGGCAGCCCTCCGGCAACGGGCGGATCCAGGGCTGGTTCCGGCTCGCCGACGGCCGCGAGCCCGACCCGCTGCTGCTCCTGCTGGTCGCCGACGCGCTGCCGCCGGTCACCTTCGACCTCGGCCTGCCGGGCTGGGCCCCCACCGTCGAGCTGACCGTGCACCTGCGCGCCAGGCCGGTGCCCGGCTGGCTGCGGGTCACCCACGCGACCCGCAACCTGGCCGGCGGCTACTTCGAGGAGGACGCCGAGGTCTGGGACGAGTCCGGCCGCCTGGTCGCGCAGTCCCGTCAGCTGGCCCGGGCGCCCCGGCAGGCCTGACCCCCGGGCTCCGCATTACCGGTGGTTACATTCCTGTGACACGCCGTACGTGTGCGGCGCGCGCGGATGGGGATGAAGACGGTCAAGCGGCGAGCCCGCCGCTTGACCGTCAACCATCTCCCGACCGCCGAAGCCAGGAGCCATCCGTGAGCGAGCGCAGCGAGCGAACAGTCAACAGGCGCGTATGGGCGAATGCCTCTGCCGAGCGCAGCGAGGTGGGCGCATGAGTCAGAAGGGTCGCGCCCGCCGTAACTCCGACTGCACCGCCGGCGGCTCGCGGCCCGTGGTGCGGGCGTCGCACCGGCCGCGGCGGGCGGAGGGCGCCGAGCAGGCGTTCGTCATCGGGGTGCTCACCAACGCCGCGGACTTCGCCCGGGCCCGCGCCTGGGGGGTCTGCGACGCCCCCGACCACGAGCGCTACCTGGCCGACACCGCCGACCTGCTGGCCGAGGCGCTGGAGCGGTTCGACAGCGTCCGGGCCCGGATGTTCCACCCGCAGGACTTCGAGGAGTTCTGCGTGCTGCACGGGCTGGACCCGGCCGAGCCCGCCGCGCGTGACCGCTACCTGGCCAACCCGGCGCTGCAGACCCAGCTGCTCGCCTACCAGGGAGAGGAGCTGGCCGGGGACTTCGTGCCCCGCCTGGTGCGCGCCCGGGAGAACGGGCTGACGCTCTGCCACGCCGACCTGCTGCTCGACGGGGGCCTGTACGGGGGCGCGGGCGCGCCCGACGAGGAGCACGCCGCCTGGGTGCGCGCCGCCTACCAGCGCGGGGGCGAGGTCTTCCGGCGGATGCTGGTCGGCGCGGGCGCCGGCGTGTACGAGCTGCGCCTGCGGGTGGACGCGCCCGGCGGGGCGCTGACCGCCGCGGCGCGGGTGCTCCAGTGGGAGGACGGCGTGGTCCGGATCAACGACGAGGACCTGGAGCTGGTCTGCGCGGTGCTCTGCGCCGGGCTGGCCCTGGAGCTTCCGGGGGTCGCGGTGCTGCACGGCTCGCAGGGCTCGGCGGCGTCCTGCGGGGAGTACCTGCAGGCCTCCTGGGCCTGGTCGAGCGGCGGGCAGGACTGGGCGCCGGCGGACCGGCCGGTCCGGCTGGACGGCGTGGCGGCACAGCCCGGCTACGGCCTGGGCACGGTCTGCTGAGGCCGTCGCCGCCCGGGAAGGCCGCCCGACACCACGGCGCGGCCCCCCGGACGAGGGAGCCGCGCCGTGACGTTTCTGCTTGTCGGCACTACCGGAACGAGTGCTGGACCGTGCCTGGATCCGCTGGCGGGAGCCGGTGCGGTGAGCCTCAGCTCGCGTCCTCCTCGCGCACCGCACGGCGCGCGTCGGGGTTCAGCACGCCCCAGGAGATCAGCTGCTCGGTGAGGATCGACGGCGACTGGTCGTAGATGACGGCCAGGGTGCGCAGGTCGTCCTGACGGATCGACAGCACCTTCCCGTTGTAGTCACCGCGCTGGCTCTGGATGGTCGCCGCGTAGCGCTGCAGCGGGCCGGCCTTCTCGGAAGGGACCTGGGTCAGTCTCTCCAGGTCGAGGACCAGGCGCGGCGGCGGCTCGGCCGCACCGCCCGGCGTGCCGCCGGGCAGCAGCTCCTGCACCGGGACGCCGTAGAACTCCGCCAGCTCGGCCAGACGCTGCACGGTGACCGCACGGTCACCACGCTCGTACGAGCCGACGACGACTGCCTTCCAGCGGCCCTGGGACTTCTCCTCGACACCGTGCAGGGAGAGACCCTGCTGAGTGCGGATCGCTCGGAGCTTGCCTCCGAGTTGCTTCGCGTAGTCGCTGGACATTGATCTCCCCGGACGAGATTGCTTCGCGTTCAGTGGTGGGTCACGGGCGATTGCCGACGCCGTTACCGGTGGGTCCGACGTCCGTCTCGTAACTCACTGTGAGGTTACGTAGAGTAAGGTAGTTGCGTCAAGCCGAATGGGGCAGTCGTGCGAATGGCCCGCATCGTCGGCGCGTCCGGAGTGTTAACCCCCGGAAGCGGAATGATGGACGTCTGTTTGCCGTCAGACGCGCTGGTAGGATGACCCGAAGCCCGCGCCCGGTCGGCGGGGGCTGTCCCAGACATCCTTTAAGACCCGTCCCGTGAGGCGGGGAAGGAGGTCCGCTTCGGCATGACCACACACCATGAACCGACGCCCCGGCCGCCGCACCAGGTGCTGGACGGCACGGACATCGCCCGGGTCGTCACCCGGATAGCGCACGAGATCGTCGAGCGCGCCAAGGGCGCCGAGGACGTCGTGCTGCTCGGCATCCACACCAGGGGCGTCCACCTCGCCCGCCGCCTGCACGGCCGGCTGGCCCAGATCACCGGGCGCGAGATCCCGCTGGGCACCCTGGACATCACCATGTACCGGGACGACCTGCGGCTGAAGCCCGCCCGCGCCCTGGAACACACCGAGATCCCGCCCGGCGGCATCGACGGCAAGCTCGTCGTCCTGGTCGACGACGTGCTCTTCTCGGGGCGCACCATCCGCGCCGCGCTCGACGCGCTGAACGACATCGGCCGCCCGCGCGCCGTGCAGCTCGCCGTCCTGGTCGACCGTGGCCACCGCGAGCTGCCGATCCGCGCCGACTACGTGGGCAAGAACCTCCCCACCTCGCTGCGCGAGGCCGTGCAGGTGCGCCTGTCCGACAGCGACGGCGTGGACGCCGTCCTGGTCGGCGACCGCGACTTCACCGCGCGCTCGACGCAGGCCCTGGCCCCCCAGCCGTCCGAACCGCACCTCCCGGAGTAGCCCGCGTGAAGCGCCACCTCGTCTCCGCCGCCGATCTCAGCCGCGACGACGCGCTGCTGATCCTGGACACCGCCGAGGAGCTGGCCCAGCTCTCCGGCCGGGCCGTCAAGAAGCTGCCCACGCTGCGCGGCCGCACCGTCGTCAACCTCTTCTTCGAGGACTCCACCCGGACGAAGACCTCCTTCGAGGTCGCCGAGAAGCGACTCTCGGCCGACGTCATCAACTTCTCCGCCAAGGGCTCCTCGGTCTCCAAGGGCGAGAGCCTCAAGGACACCGCGCTGACCCTCCAGGCGATGGGCGCCGACGCGGTGGTCATCCGCCACCACGCCTCCGGCGCGCCGGCCCGGCTGGCCCAGTCCGACTGGCTGCACGGCAGTGTGATCAACGCCGGTGACGGCACCCACGAGCACCCCACCCAGGCGCTGCTCGACGCCTTCACCATGCGCCGCCACCTCAACCCGGGACCGGCGGCGAACGCCCTTCGGCGAGGGCTGGACGGGCGCCGGGTGACCATCGTCGGCGACGTCCTGCACAGCCGGGTCGCCCGCTCCAACGTCCACCTGCTGAACACCCTCGGCGCGCAGGTCACCTTCGTCGCCCCGCCCACGCTGCTGCCGATCGGGATCGAGAACTGGGCCTGCGAGATCAGCTACGACCTGGACAGCGTGCTGCCCAAGACGGACGCGCTGATGATGCTGCGGGTGCAGCGCGAGCGGATGAACGCCGCGTTCTTCCCGACCGAGCGCGAGTACAGCCGCCGCTACGGCATGAACGGCCGCCGGATGGCCCAGCTGCCGGACCACGCGATCGTGATGCACCCCGGCCCGATGGTCCGCGGCATGGAGATCACCGCCGAGGTCGCCGACTCGCCGCGCTGCACCGCGGTCGAGCAGGTCGCCAACGGCGTCTCCGTCCGGATGGCCGTCCTCTACCTGCTCCTCGGCGGCGCCGTCTTCGCCGACGCCCCCGCCGACGCCCCCGCCGACGCCCCCCGTACCGACTCCGTGGAGACCGCCCAGTGAACGAGCGCAGCGAGCGAACCAGCGACACGGTCAGCTACCTGATCCGCAACGCCGAGATCCTGGGCGGCGCCCCGCAGGACCTCCACCTCGCCGACGGCGTGATCAAGGAGATCGGCACCGGCCTGACGGTCGAGGCGGACATCGAGATCGACGCCGGCGGCCTGATCGTCCTGCCCGGCCTGGTCGACCTGCACACCCACCTGCGCGAGCCCGGCCGCGAGGACGCCGAGACCGTGCTCACCGGCACCCAGGCCGCGGCGATGGGCGGCTTCACCGCCGTCCACGCGATGGCCAACACCACCCCGGTGGCCGACACCGCCGGCGTGGTCGAGCAGGTCTGGCGGCTCGGCCAGGAGGCCGGCTACTGCGACGTGCAGCCGGTCGGCGCCGTCACCGTCGGCCTGGAGGGCAAGAAGCTCGCCGAGCTCGGCGCGATGCACGAGTCGGCTGCCGGCGTCCGGGTCTTCTCCGACGACGGCAAGTGCGTCGACGACGCGGTGCTGATGCGCCGCGCCCTGGAGTACGTCAAGGCCTTCGACGGCGTCGTCGCCCAGCACGCCCAGGAGCCGCGGCTGACCGAGGGCGCCCAGATGAACGAGGGCCAGGTCTCCGGCGAGCTCGGGCTCGGCGGATGGCCGGCCGTCGCCGAGGAGTCGATCATCGCCCGCGACGTGCTGCTCGCCGCGCACGTCGGCTCCCGGCTGCACGTCTGCCACCTCTCCACGGCCGGCTCGGTCGAGATCGTCCGCTGGGCCAAGTCCAAGGGCTGGGACGTCACCGCCGAGGTGACCCCGCACCACCTGCTGCTCACCGACGAGATGGTCCGCAGCTACGACCCGGTGTACAAGGTGAACCCGCCGCTGCGCACCGCCGCGGACGTCCAGGCGCTGCGCGAGGCGCTGGCCGACGGCACCATCGACGCCGTCGCCACCGACCACGCGCCGCACCCGGCCGAGGACAAGGACTGCGAGTGGGCCGTGGCCGCGATGGGCATGGTCGGCCTGGAGACCGCGCTGTCGGTCGTGCAGCAGACCATGGTCGACACCGGCCTGCTGAACTGGGAGGGCGTCGCCGACCGGATGTCGCACCGCCCGGCCCGGATCGGCCGTCTCAGCGGCCAGGGCCGGCCGATCTCGGTGGGTGAGCCTGCCAACCTGGTGCTGTTCGATCCCGCGTACCGTGGTGCCGTGAACCCGGACAGCTTCGCCACCCGCAGCCGCAACACCCCTTACAAGGGCCTGGACCTGCCCGGACGGGTGCACGCCACCTTCCTGCGGGGCCGCGCCACCGTGCTGGCCGGTGAGCTCGCCGAGCAGGACGGCACGCGGTGATGGACCACGCCGCGCTCGCCCAGGAGCAGGCCAGGGTCACCGACTGGCCCGGTTACATCGGCTGGTCGGTCGGCCTGCTGATCGTGATCGGCCTCGTCTACTGGCTGATGCGCCAGGGCTGGAACTGGCGGCGCACCCTGCAGTCCGGCATCCCGCCGCTGCCGGCCGTGCCGGCCCGCGCCGGGCGCACCGTCCTGGAGACCAGCGGCCGGTACCACGGCACGACCACCGCCGGGAACTGGCTCGACCGGGTCGTCGCCCACGGCCTGGGCACCCGCAGCCGCGCCGACCTCACCCTCGGCGAGGACGGCCTGCTGGTGCAGCGCCCCGGCGCCGAGGACTTCTGGATCCCGGCCGAGCACCTGACCGGCGCCCGCACCGACTCCGGGATCGCCGGCAAGGTCGTCCCCTCCGGGCTGCTCGTCGTCACCTGGACGCTCCCCCAGCCTTCGGCCGGGGGGACCCCCATGGGCACCATCGAGCTGGACTCCGGCTTCCGGGCCGACCACCCCGATGAGCACGCCGCCTGGGTCGAGGCGGTCACCCAACTCGCAACACGTACGAAGACGAAGACGGAAGAGGCCGCGCAATGACCGCACCTGCCCCCACCACGCAGCGCCAACGGCGGGAACGAGTGCCTGCCGTGCTCGTCCTGGAGGACGGCCGGACCTTCCGCGGACAGGCCTACGGCGCCCTCGGCGAGACCTTCGGCGAGGCGGTCTTCAACACCGGCATGTCCGGCTACCAGGAGACCCTCACCGACCCGTCGTACCACCGCCAGGTGGTCGTGATGACCGCCCCGCAGATCGGCAACACCGGCTGGAACGACGAGGACGACGAGTCCAAGCGGATCTGGGTCGCCGGCTACGTGGTGCGCGACCCCGCCCGGGTCGCCTCCAACTGGCGCTCCCGCCGCTCGCTCGACGAGGAGCTGGTCGCGCAGGGCGTCGTCGGCATCAGCGGCATCGACACCCGCGCGCTGACCCGCCACCTGCGCGAGCGCGGCGCGATGCGCTGCGGCATCTTCTCCGGCGAGGCGCTGGCCGACCCGGCCGCCCTGCTCGCCCGGGTGCAGCAGTCGCCCGAGATGAAGGGCGCCGACCTGTGCGCCGAGGTCGCCACCACCGAGCCGTACGTGGTGCCCGCGATCGGTGAGAAGAGGTTCACCGTCGCCGCGCTGGACCTCGGCATCAAGGCGATGACCCCGCAGCGGATGGCCGAGCGCGGCATCGAGGTGCACGTACTGCCGGCCGACGCCACCCTGGAGGACGTCTACGCCGTCGACCCGGACGGCGTGTTCTTCTCCAACGGCCCGGGCGACCCGGCCACCGCCGACCACCAGGTCGCCGTCGCGCAGGGCGTGCTGGAGCGCGCCACCCCGTTCTTCGGGATCTGCTTCGGCAACCAGATCCTCGGCCGCGCCCTGGGCTTCGGCACCTACAAGCTCAAGTACGGCCACCGCGGCATCAACCAGCCGGTGCAGGACCGCACCACCGGCAAGGTCGAGGTGACCGCCCACAACCACGGCTTCGCCGTGGACGCCCCGCTGGACAAGGTGAGCGACACCCCCTACGGGCGGGTCGAGGTCTCCCACGTCTGCCTCAACGACGACGTGGTCGAGGGCCTCCAGGCGCTCGACGTCCCGGCCTTCAGCGTGCAGTACCACCCCGAAGCGGCCGCCGGTCCGCACGACGCCGCCTACCTGTTCGACCGCTTCGTGAAGCTCATGGAGGGCCAGCGTGCCTAAGCGCACTGACATCAAGTCCGTCCTGGTGATCGGCTCCGGCCCGATCGTGATCGGCCAGGCCGCCGAGTTCGACTACTCGGGTACGCAGGCCTGCCGTGTCCTCAAGGCCGAGGGCCTGCGGGTCGTGCTGGTCAACTCCAACCCGGCCACGATCATGACCGACCCGGAGATCGCCGACGCCACCTACGTCGAGCCGATCACCCCGGAGTTCGTCGAGAAGATCATCGCCAAGGAGCGCCCCGACGCGCTGCTGCCGACCCTGGGCGGCCAGACCGCGCTGAACACGGCGATCTCGCTGCACGCGGCGGGCACGCTGGAGAAGTACGGCGTCGAGCTGATCGGCGCCGACGTCGAGGCGATCAACAAGGGCGAGGACCGCGACCTGTTCAAGGGCGTCGTCGAGGCCGTCAACGCCAAGATCGGCCACGGCGAGTCCGCCCGCTCGGTCATCTGCCACACCATGGACGAGGTGCTGGCCGGCGTCGACACGCTCGGCGGCTACCCGGTCGTCGTGCGCCCCTCCTTCACCATGGGCGGCGCCGGCTCCGGCTTCGCCCACAACGAGGAGGACCTGCGCCGCATCGCCGGCCAGGGCCTGACCCTCTCGCCGACCACCGAGGTGCTCCTGGAGGAGTCCATCCTCGGCTGGAAGGAGTACGAGCTGGAGCTGATGCGCGACAAGCACGACAACGTCGTGGTCGTCTGCTCCATCGAGAACTTCGACCCGATGGGCGTGCACACCGGTGACTCGATCACCGTCGCCCCGGCGATGACCCTCACCGACCGCGAGTACCAGATCCTGCGCGACATCGGCATCGCCGTGATCCGCGAGGTCGGCGTCGACACCGGCGGCTGCAACATCCAGTTCGCGGTCAACCCCGAGGACGGCCGGGTCATCGTCATCGAGATGAACCCGCGCGTCTCCCGCTCCTCGGCGCTCGCCTCCAAGGCCACCGGCTTCCCGATCGCCAAGATCGCCGCCAAGCTGGCCGTCGGCTACACCCTGGACGAGATCCCCAACGACATCACCGAGGAGACCCCGGCCTCCTTCGAGCCGAGCCTCGACTACGTCGTGGTGAAGGTCCCGCGGTTCGCGTTCGAGAAGTTCCCGAGCGCCGACGCCACGCTGACCACCACCATGAAGTCCGTCGGCGAGGCCATGGCCCTCGGCCGCAACTTCCCCGAGGCGCTCCAGAAGGCCCTGCGCTCGCTGGAGAAGAAGGGCTCCCAGTTCTCCTGGGCCGGCCCGGTGGGGGACAAGGCCGAGCTGCTGGCCAAGGCGGTCGTGCCGACCGACGGCCGGATCAACACGGTGATGGAGGCCGTCCGGGCCGGCGCCACCCCGGAGGAGGTCTTCGAGGCCACCAAGATCGACCCGTGGTTCGTCGACCAGCTCTTCCTGCTGGACGAGATCGCGGCCGAGCTCGCCGCGGCGGAGGAGCTCACCCCCGAGCTGCTGCGCCACGCCAAGCGGCACGGCTTCTCCGACCAGCAGATCGGCGAGATCCGCGGCCTGCGGCCGGACGTGGTCCGCGAGGTGCGCCACGCCCTCGGCATCCGCCCGGTGTTCAAGACCGTCGACACCTGCGCCGCCGAGTTCGCCGCCAAGACCCCGTACTTCTACTCGTCCTACGACGAGGAGAACGAGGTCGCCCCGCGCACCAAGCCCGCCGTGATCATCCTGGGCTCCGGCCCGAACCGCATCGGCCAGGGCATCGAGTTCGACTACTCCTGCGTGCACGCCTCCTTCGCGCTCGCCGACGCCGGGTACGAGACCGTCATGGTCAACTGCAACCCGGAGACCGTCTCCACCGACTACGACACCTCCGACCGGCTCTACTTCGAGCCGCTCACCCTGGAGGACGTGCTGGAGATCGTCCACGCCGAGCAGCAGGCCGGCCCGCTCGCCGGGGTGATCGTCCAGCTCGGCGGCCAGACCCCGCTGGGCCTGGCGCAGGCGCTCAAGGACAACGGCGTGCCGATCGTCGGCACCCAGCCCGAGGCGATCGACCTCGCCGAGGAGCGCGGCGCCTTCGGCCGCGTCCTGCGCGACGCCGGCCTGCCCGCGCCCAAGCACGGCACCGCCTTCTCCTTCGCGGAGGCCAAGGCGATCGCCGACGAGATCGGCTACCCGGTGCTCGCCCGCCCGTCCTACGTGCTCGGCGGCCGCGGCATGGAGATCGTCTACGACGAGGCCTCGCTCGCCTCGTACCTGGAGCGGCACGCCGGCCTGATCTCCGAGCACCCGGTGCTCATCGACCGCTTCCTGGACGACGCGGTGGAGATCGACGTCGACGCGCTCTACGACGGCACCGAGCTCTACCTCGGCGGCGTCATGGAGCACATCGAGGAGGCCGGCATCCACTCCGGCGACTCCGCCTGCGCGCTGCCCCCGATCACCCTCGGCGGCTTCGACATCAAGCGCCTGCGCACCTCCACCGAGGCCATCGCGCGTGGTGTCGGCGTCCGCGGTCTGATCAACATCCAGTTCGCGCTGGCCGGGGACATCCTCTACGTCCTGGAGGCCAACCCGCGCGCCTCCCGGACCGTCCCGTTCACCTCCAAGGCGACCGCCGTGCCGCTGGCCAAGGCCGCCGCCCGGATCTCGCTCGGCGCCACCATCGCCGAGCTGCGCGCCGAGGGCCTGCTCCCGGCCGAGGGCGACGGCGGCACGCTGCCCGCCGACGCGCCGATCGCGGTCAAGGAGGCCGTGATGCCGTGGAGCCGCTTCCGCGACATCCACGGCCGCGGGGTGGACACCGTGCTCGGCCCGGAGATGCGCTCGACCGGTGAGGTCATGGGCATCGACAAGGTCTTCGGCACCGCGTACGCGAAGGCGCAGACCGGTGCCTACGGCGCGCTGCCGACCAAGGGCAAGGTCTTCGTCTCGGTCGCCAACCGCGACAAGCGCAACCTGGTCTTCCCGGCCCGGGCGCTGGTCGGCCTCGGCTTCGAGCTGCTCGCCACCGCCGGCACCGCCGAGGTGCTGCAGCGCGGCGGCATCCCGTCCACGCTGGTGCGCAAGCACAGCGAGGGCGAGGGCCCGAACGGCGAGCGGACCATCGTCCAGCTGATCCACGACGGTGAGGTCGACCTCATCATCAACACGCCGTACGGCACCGGCGGCCGCCTCGACGGCTACGAGATCCGCACCGCGGCCGTGGCCCGCGCGGTGCCCTGCCTGACCACCGTCCAGGCGATGGGCGCGGCCGTCCAGGGCATCGACCGGCTGCTGCGCGACGAGGTCGGGGTGATGTCGCTCCAGGAGCACGCCGAGCGGATCAACGCCGGCCGCAAGTAGCACCACCGCAGTGGGGGGCACCGAAGCCAGTCGGGTGCCCCCCACTTCCATGCCCCCGTACGTACGGTCTCCGCTCCGGGAGTTGAACCACCCTTGTACAAGCTTCTGTTCGACCTGGTCTTCAAGAAGATGGACCCCGAGAAGGCCCACCACCTCGCCTTCTTCTGGATCCGCCTCGGCTCCTCGGTGCCCGGCCTGCGCACCCTGGTGCGGCTGGTGCTCGCCCCGCGCGACCGGGCCCTGCGCACCCGCGCCCTCGGCCTCGACCTGCCCGGCCCGTTCGGGCTGGCGGCCGGCTTCGACAAGAACGGCGTCGGCATCGACGGCCTGTCGATGCTCGGCTTCGACTACGTCGAGATCGGCACCATCACCGGCGAGCCCCAGCCCGGCAACCCGGCGCCCCGGCTGTTCCGCCTGGTCGAGGACCGCGCGCTGATCAACCGGATGGGCTTCAACAACCAGGGCTCGGCCCGGGTCGCCGCCCGCCTGGCGGCCCGCCCGCACACCAGCTCCACCCCGGTGATCGGCGTCAACATCGGCAAGACCAAGGTGGTCGAGGAGGCCGACGCCGTCGCCGACTACGTGAAGTCCACCGAGCGGCTGGCCCGGTACGCCGACTACCTGGTGGTCAACGTCAGCTCGCCGAACACCCCCGGGCTGCGCAACCTCCAGGCCGTGGACCACCTGCGGCCGCTGCTCGCCGCCGTGCGCGAGGCCGCCGACCGCACCACCGCGCACCACGTGCCGCTGCTGGTCAAGATCGCCCCCGACCTGGCCGACGAGGACGTCGACGCGGTCGCCGACCTCGCCCTGGAGCTGGGCCTGGACGGCATCATCGCCACCAACACCACGATCGGCCGCGAGGGCCTGCGCACCGACGCCGGGCGGGTCGAGGAGATCGGCATGGGCGGCCTGTCCGGCGCCCCGCTCAAGGCCCGCG
Organism: Kitasatospora sp. NPDC092039; assembly: GCF_044756065.1. Lineage (NCBI taxonomy): Bacteria > Bacillati > Actinomycetota > Actinomycetes > Kitasatosporales > Streptomycetaceae > Kitasatospora > Kitasatospora sp. NPDC092039. The sequence continues at coordinate 234,078 of NZ_JBIVSD010000002.1, forward strand.
CCCTGGAGGTGCTCCAGCGGTTGCGCGCCCGCACCGGGGGCCGGCTGACCCTGGTCTCGGTCGGCGGGATCGAGACCGCCGAGGACGCCTGGCAGCGGATCGTCCACGGCGCCGACCTGGTCCAGGGCTACAGCGCCTTCATCTACGAGGGACCGTTCTGGTGCCGGCGGATCCACCGGGGCCTGTCCGCCCGGGTCCGCGCGGGCGGCTTCCGCAGCCTGGCCGACGCCGTCGGCAGCGCCGTGCGCAGTTCGTGAACACCCCCATCGGTTCTGGAACCCGTTCTGGAAAGGACGACATGACTCTCGCCCCGTTCGGCGCCCGGCTGCGCCAGGCCCTCGACACCCGCGGCCAGCTCTGCGTCGGCATCGACCCGCACGCCTCCCTGCTCGCCGCCTGGGGGCTCGGCGACGACCTCGCCGGGCTGGAGGCCTTCAGTCGCACCGTGGTCGAGGCGCTGGCCGACCGGGTGGCCGTGCTCAAGCCGCAGGCCGCCTTCTTCGAGCGGTTCGGCAGCAAGGGCGTCGCGGTCCTGGAGCGGACCGTCGAGGAGGCCCGGGCGGCGGGTGCGCTGGTCCTGATGGACGCCAAGCGCGGGGACATCGGCTCCACCATGGCCGCGTACGCCGAGGCCTTCCTGTCGCCGGGCAGCCCGCTGTTCTCGGACGCGCTGACGGTCAGCCCGTACCTGGGCTTCGGCTCGCTGCGCCCGGCCCTGGACCTGGCCCGGGAGCAGGGCTGCGGCGTGTTCGCGCTGGCGCTCACCTCCAACCCGGAGGGCGCCGAGGTGCAGCGCGCGGTGGGCGCGGACGGCGAGCCGGTCGCGGCCACGGTGCTGCGCCGGCTGGCGGCCGAGAACGAGGGCGCGGCGCCGCTGGGCTCCTTCGGCGCGGTGGTCGGCGCGACGCTGGCCGACGCGGGCGTGGACCTGGCCGTCAACGGCCCGCTGCTGGCCCCGGGGATCGGCGCCCAGGGCGCGACCATGGCGGACCTGCCGCGGGTGTTCGGCGCCTCGGTGATCAACGTGGTGCCGAGCGTCAGCCGGGACGTCCTCAAGCACGGACCCTCGGTGCCGGCGCTGCGGGAGGCGGCGGAGCGCTTCGTCGGGGAGTTCGCGGACGCGGTGGCGTAGCGGACGCGGTCCGGTAGCGGACGCGGTCCGACGGCGGGCGCGTCAAGAAGCGGAACCGGTCCCTCAGGTAGCCGCGCGGTGACCCTGCGGAGTGTCCGCAGCACCGCGCGGTGGCCGCGGAGCGGACGTGAGCGCCGTCACACCAGCCCCGCCAAAGTCTCGCAATCGCGGTCATTTTGCCCTGGAAAGTCCTGGTCGGCCTTGGCTGACCAGGACTTTTCGTGTTCTTTTCCTGACGTGGCGCCGCAATCCGGGTAGTGTCCGGCGATAGGTCATCGGCGAGTCGCGATTTCCGTGGCTCCCGCAGGTCAGGGCCTTGTGGTTCCCCTTGCGGACGGTGTCCTCGGTACCGAACCAGTCCTAGCTCAATCCATCCATCCACACCCTGAGGTGAACGGCGTGGCTCTTCCGCCCCTTACCCCTGAACAGCGCACCGCCGCGCTCGCCAAGGCCGCCGAGGCTCGCCGGGAGCGCGCCGAGGTGAAGAACCGGCTCAAGCACTCCGGCGCCTCCCTGCACGAGGTGATCAAGGCCGGCAAGGCCGACAACGACGTCATCGGCAAGATGAAGGTCTCGGCACTGCTGGAGTCCCTTCCGGGCGTCGGCAAGGTCCGCGCCAAGCAGATCATGGAGCGCCTCGGCATCAGCGAGAGCCGGCGTGTCCGCGGCCTCGGCACGAACCAGATCGCTTCCCTGGAGCGGGAGTTCGGCGGTGGCGCCGCCTGACCGTGCCCCGTGGTCCCAGGATCCCCCGCGATCCGGGATAATCGGTGCATGAGTGAGCGTCCGCGGCTGACCGTGCTCTCCGGCCCTTCGGGGGTCGGCAAGAGCACGGTCGTCGCTCATATGAGGAAGATGTACCCCGAGGTCTGGCTCTCGGTGTCGGCGACGACCCGCCACCCGAGGCCCGGCGAGAAGAACGGGGTCCAGTACCACTTCGTCGACAACGACGAGTTCGACAAGCTGGTCGCCAACGGCGAACTGCTGGAGTGGGCCGAGTTCGCCGGGAACCGTTACGGGACCCCGCGTGCGGCCGTGCTGGAGAAGCTGGAGCGCGGCGAGCCGGTGCTGCTGGAGATCGACCTCCAGGGCGCCCGGCAGGTGCGCGAGTCGATGCCCGAGGCGCAGCTGGTCTTCCTGGCCCCGCCGAGCTGGGACGAGCTGGTCCGCCGGCTGACCGGCCGGGGCACCGAGTCGCCGGACGTGATCGAGAAGCGGCTGGAGGCGGCCAGGGTCGAGCTCGCGGCCGAGCCCGAGTTCGACACGACCCTTGTCAACACCTCCGTCGAGCAGGTAGCGGCCGAACTGCTAGCCTTGCTCGGTGTAGCCTGACCTGTCTGTCTTTTCCATCCTTTCGGAAGGTTTTAGCGTGTCCTCTTCGATGACCGCGCCCGAGGGCATCATCAACCCGCCGATCGACGAGCTGCTCGAGGCCACCGACTCCAAGTACAGCCTCGTGATCTACGCCGCCAAGCGCGCGCGTCAGATCAACGCGTACTACTCCCAGCTCGGCGAGGGCCTGCTGGAGTACGTCGGCCCGCTGGTCGACACCCACGTGCACGAGAAGCCGCTGTCGATCGCGCTGCGCGAGATCAACGCGGGCATGCTGACCGCCGAGGCGGTCGAGGCTGCCTGAGGCGGTCGCTGAACTCCGGAAGGGCCCGGCGGAATCGTTTCCGCCGGGCCCTTCGGTATTTCCCCCGGCCCTTCGGCCTTCCGTGGCGGGAGGGCGCCGCGCGGGCGGCGGCTGAGGGGCCGTAGGGTGGGCGCGTTCCCGATGCGGACACCCGATGCGGAGAAAGGCCGGTTGATGGCTGTGAGTGCGGACGCCCCCCGCGTGGTCCTCGGCGTGAGCGGCGGGATCGCCGCGTACAAGGCGTGCGAGCTGCTGCGCCGCTTCACCGAGTCCGGCCACCAGGTCACCGTGGTGCCGACCGCGGCCGCGCTGCACTTCGTCGGCGAGGCGACCTGGGCGGCGCTGTCCGGGCGCCCGGCCGCCACCGAGACCTGGGAGCGCGTGCACGAGGTGCCGCACGTGCGGATCGGGCAGCAGGCCGACCTGGTCGTGGTCGCCCCGGCCACCGCCGACCTGATCGCCAAGGCCGCCCACGGCCTCGCCGACGACCTGCTGACCAACACCCTGCTCACCGCCCGCTGCCCGGTCGTGGTGGCGCCCGCGATGCACACCGAGATGTGGGAGCACCCGGCCACCCGGGACAACGTGGCCACGCTGCGCCGCCGGGGCGTCATCGTGCTGGAGCCGGCCGTCGGGCGGCTGACCGGCAAGGACACCGGGAAGGGCCGGCTGCCCGAGCCCTCGGCGGTCTTCGACGCCTGCCGGGCCGTGCTGCGCCGCGGCGGGGCGGTGCCGACCGACCTGGCCGGCCGGCACGTGGTGGTCTCGGCCGGCGGCACCCGGGAGCCACTGGACCCGGTGCGCTACCTGGGCAACCGTTCCTCCGGCAAGCAGGGCTACGCGCTCGCCGTGACGGCCGCCGCGCGGGGTGCCAGGGTGACGTTGCTCTCGGCCAACGCCGAGCTGGCGGACCCGGCAGGGGTGGACGTGGTGCACGTCTCGACCGCCCTGGAGCTGCGCGAGGCGGCGCTGGAGGCGGTCCGGCACGCGGACGCCGTGGTGATGGCGGCGGCGGTGGCGGACTTCCGGCCCGCCGAGTACGCCACCGGCAAGATCAAGAAGGTCGAGGGGGTCGACCAGCCGCCGGTCGCGCTGGTCCGCAATCCCGACATCCTGGCCGAGCTGTCGGCCCACCGGGCCCGTTCGGGTCAACTCGTGGTGGGTTTCGCGGCGGAGACCGACGACGTGCTCGCCAACGGCCGGGCCAAGCTCGCCCGCAAGGGCTGCGACCTGCTCGTCGTGAACGAGGTGGGCGACGGCAAGGCCTTCGGCACGGACGTCAACGAGGCCGTGGTTCTGGGCTCGGACGGCAGTGAGACGGCCGTTCCGGTGGGCCCGAAGGAGGCGCTCGCGGACGTGGTCTGGGACCTGGTCGCAAAGCGGTTGGAAACGGGCGGCAACTGATCGGAACCGTTCACGCAACGGTCGGGAATTCCGGAAGCGGGTGACGTTCGGTGGAACCAGACCGTTAGACTCCAGGAATCAAGTCTTTCCGGAGTTCCCCGGTTCACCCGGGGCGCTTCAGTCAGCAGCCGCTGCAACCCCAGGGAGCGCTGTGTCTCGCCGCCTGTTCACCTCGGAGTCCGTCACCGAGGGACACCCCGACAAGATCGCTGACCAGATCAGCGACACCATCCTTGACGCTCTCCTGCGGGAGGACCCGACGTCCCGGGTCGCCGTGGAGACGCTCATCACCACCGGCCAGGTGCACGTGGCCGGCGAGGTGACCACCAAGGCGTACGCGCCGATCGCCCAGCTCGTCCGGGACAAGATCCTGGAGATCGGGTACGACAGCTCCAAGAAGGGCTTCGACGGCGCCTCCTGCGGCGTCTCGGTGTCCATCGGGGCCCAGTCGCCCGACATCGCGCAGGGTGTCGACACCGCGTACGAGGCCCGTGTCGAGGGCGACGAGGACGACCTGGACAAGCAGGGCGCCGGTGACCAGGGCCTGATGTTCGGCTACGCGTCCGACGAGACGCCCGAGCTGATGCCGCTGCCGATCACCCTGGCGCACCGCCTCTCCCGCCGCCTGACCGAGGTGCGCAAGAACGGGACCATCCCGTACCTGCGCCCCGACGGCAAGACCCAGGTCACCATCGAGTACGACGGCGACAAGGCCGTCCGCCTCGACACCGTGGTCGTCTCCACCCAGCACGCCAGCGACATCGACCTGGAGTCGCTGCTCACCCCGGACATCCGCGAGTTCGTGGTCGAGCCGGAGCTGAAGGCGCTGGCCGAGCAGGGCATCAAGCTGACCACCGAGGGCTACCGCCTGCTGGTCAACCCGACCGGCCGCTTCGAGATCGGCGGCCCGATGGGCGACGCCGGCCTCACCGGCCGCAAGATCATCATCGACACCTACGGCGGCATGGCCCGCCACGGCGGCGGCGCCTTCTCCGGCAAGGACCCGTCCAAGGTGGACCGCTCGGCCGCGTACGCGATGCGCTGGGTGGCGAAGAACATCGTCGCCGCCGGCCTCGCCCGCCGCGCCGAGGTGCAGGTCGCGTACGCGATCGGCAAGGCCGAGCCGGTCGGCCTGTTCGTGGAGACCTTCGGCACCGAGACCGTGCCGGTCCTCAGCATCCAGAAGGCCGTCTCCGAGGTCTTCGACCTGCGTCCGGCCGCGATCATCCGCGACCTGGACCTGCTGCGCCCGATCTACTCCCAGACCGCCGCGTACGGCCACTTCGGCCGTGAGCTGCCGGACTTCACCTGGGAGCGCACCGATCGGGTCGAGCAGCTGAAGGCCGCCGTCCAGGACTGACGTCCCGAAGCGCCCCGAGCGGCGCCCGCCTCCGTACGGGGGCGGGCGCCGCTTCGTGCATTGTCGGTGTGACCTGGTAGTACTTGGTGGCGATGAGCAGCACAGGGGAGAACGGGGCCGCCGAGCCGGAGCAGCTGGCGTTCATCCGGGAGACGGTCAAGCGGGCCAAGCCGCGCACCTGGCGCGGGGCCAAGCGGGCCGAGCACCTGCCGGTGGCCCGGGTCGTGGTGGACAAGGGCGTGCTCACCATCGACAAGTTCTTCGACTACGAGGTGCCGGCCGACATGGCCGAGGAGGCCCAGCCCGGAGTCCGGGTCCGGGTGCGGTTCGGGGCGCGGGTGGTCAAGGGCCAGCGCGAGGGCGGGGAACTGCACGACGGGTTCATCGTCGCCCGGCTGGAGAAGAGCGACTTCGCCGGTCCGCTCGCCCCGCTGGCCCAGGTGCTCTCGCCCGAACCGGTGCTCACCCCGCAGTTGCTGCGGCTGTGCCGGACCGTCGCCGACCGGTACGCCGGGACGCTGGCCGACGTGCTCCAACTGGCGATCCCGCCCCGGCACGCCAAGGCCGAGGCCGAACCCTCCCCGCCGCCGCTGCCGCGCCCGGCCGCCCCGGCCCCCGGCGGCTGGCAGTGCTACCCGGCCGGGCCCGACTTCCTCGCCTCGCTCGCCGCGGGCGGCTCGCCGCGCGCCGTCTGGTCGGCGCTGCCCGGGCCCGGCTGGCCGTACGAGATCGCGCGGGCGGTGGCCGCGACGCTGGCGAGCGGGCGCGGGGCGCTGGTCGTGCTCCCGGAGGGGCGCTCGGTGGCCCGGGTCGACCAAGCGCTGACCGAACTGCTCGGCGCCGGGATGCACGTGGCGCTGGAGGCGGACCTCGGCCCGCGCGAGCGCTACCGGCGCTGGCTCGCGGTGAGCCGGGGCTCGGTGCACGCCGTGGTCGGGACCAGGGCCACCATGTTCGCGCCGGTCCGGGACCTCGGGCTGGTCGTCGTCTGGTCGGACGGGGACGGCAGCCACAGCGACCCGCGCGCCCCGCACCCGCACGTGCGCGAGGTGGCGCTGCTGCGCGCCGCCGAGGAGGGCGCGGCGGTGCTGCTCGGGGGGCACGCGGTGACGGTGGAGGGCGCGCAGCTGGTCAGCACCGGCTGGGCACGCCCGCTGGTCGCGGACCGCGAGACGGTGCGGCAGGTCGCGCCCAGGGTGCGGACCGTCACCGACCAGGACCAGCACCGCGACGCCGCCGCCCAGGCCGCCCGGCTGCCCTCGGTGGCCTGGGAGGCCGCCCGGGAGTCGCTGGCCGCCGGGCACCCGGTGCTGATCCAGGTGCCCCGGCGCGGCTACGTGCCCCGGCTGGCCTGCGGGCGCTGCCGCACCCCCGCCCGCTGCCGGCGCTGCGAAGGGCCGCTGGAGGCGCCCTCGGCGGACGCCTCGCTGTGCTGCGGCTGGTGCGGGGAGCCGGAGAACGACTGGCACTGCCCCGAGTGCGGGTCCTTCCGGCTGCGGGCCCAGGTGGTCGGCGCCCGGCGGACGGCGGAGGAGCTGGGCAAGGCGTTCCCGCGCATCCCGGTGCGGACCTCGGGCCGGGAGGCGGTGCTCACCACCGTGCCGGACGAGCCCTCCCTGGTGATCTCCACACCCGGCGCGGAGCCGGTGGTCGAGGGCGGCGGCGGGTACGGGGCCGCGCTGCTGCTGGACGGCTGGGCGCTGCTCAGCCGGCCCGACCTGCGGGCGGGGGAGGAGGCGCTGCGGCTCTGGCTCGCGGCGGCCGCGCTGGTGCGGCCCTCGACGGAGGGCGGGACGGTGGTCGTGGTCGCCGAGCCCTCGGCCCGGCCGGTGCAGGCGCTGGTGCGCTGGGACCCTTTGGGGCACGCCGGGATGGAGCGGGACGAACGGGCGCAGCTGCACTTCCCGCCGGTGTCCCGGATGGCCTCGGTGAGCGGGAGCCCGGCGGCGGTCGCGGACCTGCTGAACCTGATCCGGCTGCCGGAGGGGGCGGACGTGCTCGGGCCGGTGCCGGTGCCGGCGCTGCGGGGGGAGGAGCAGGAGCGCGCGCTGCTGCGGGTGGCGCCCGGGCAGGGGGCCGCGCTGGCGGCGGCGCTCAAGGCGGCGCAGATCGCGCGGATCGCGCTGCGGACGGCGGAGGCGGTGCGGGTGCGGGTGGATCCGACGGACATCGGCTGAGGGAGCCGTTGGGCCCGGGGCACGGGGCACGGGGCGCGGGCGGGCCGGGGCAAGGACGGCCGGGGCCGCGGCCGGTGGGGCGGGGGCCGGTGGGGCGGGGTGAGTGGGCCACCCCGCCCCGGACGGCCCGGCTGCGGCGGTTCGGTCAGCCGCGCAGCGGGATGCCGGTTCGGTCCGCCTGGGGGCGGTCGGCGGTGGTGCTGCGGTCGGTCGGGGCGCGGTCGACGGGGGTGCGGTCGATCGTCGTGCGGTCCAGGGGGGTGCGGTCGAAGGAGGTGCGCTCCACAGCGGTGCGGTCGATCGTGGTGCGGTCCAGGGCGCTGCGGTCCAGGCCGCCCTGGCGGGCCGCCGGGACGGTCGTGGCCAGACCGGTGCGCTCGGCGCCGGTGGGCAGCTCCTCGGAGCGGTCCGGGCGGCTCTGGCCCGGGACGGCGCCGCTCGCGGCGAGGAGCTCGCTGGTCGGGCGGCGCATGCCGTAGCGCCGGTGCACCGCCTGCTTGGTGACCCCGAGGGCGGAGCCCACCGAGTCCCAGGAGAAGCCCAGCGCCCGGTCGAACTCGACCGCCGCCGCCACCAGCGTCTCCACGCTCTCCCGCAGCTCCTGCGCCAGGCGCACGGTCGGCGCCGGCGCCCGCCCGTACACCACGAAGCCGGCCGAGGTGCTCGGTCGGCGCGGACGGTAGACGTTGCCCAGTTGAGCGGTGAGCGTCCGCAGCGCGTCGACCTGCCGCCTCACCCGCTCGATGTCCCGCACCAGCAGGTGCAGGCTCGCCCGCGCCCGGGCGTCGTGGTTGATCTGCTCGGCCATGGCCTACGTGCCACCTTCCGTACGGTTCAGCTCGGCCGGGCGCGGTGTCCCGTGCGCCCGGCCCCGGTCAATCTCTCTTGACCAACGCCGAAGCGGGGGCCGGGGTAACGCGGCTCGGCACAGTCGGGCCGTACCGGCCGCGGATCCGGGCCCCGGGAAGCCCTCGGCGGGCGGCCGCGCGGGTTGCATAGACTGGCGGGTGAACCAGCGGCCGACCGCAGCCCGCGCCCCTACGGACAGGAGCCCGTACCCCGTGGCGATCCAGCCGATCCGTCTCTTCGGAGACCCCGTCCTGCGGTCCACCGCCAAGCCGGTGACCACCTTCGACAAGGAACTGCGCAAGCTGGTCGCCGACCTCACCGACACCATGCTGGACGCCCCCGGCGCCGGCCTCGCCGCGCCCCAACTCGGGGTGTCCCTGCGGGTGTTCACGTACCACGTGGACGGTGTCACCGGGCACCTGATCAACCCGGACCTGTCGCTGAGCGAGGAGGAGCAGGACGGCCCCGAGGGCTGCCTGTCGCTGCCCGGCCTGCGCTACGACACCAGGCGCGCGTACGGCGTGGTGGCCAAGGGCTTCAACATGTACGGCGATCCGGTGACCCTGGAGGGCACCCAGCTGCTCGCCCGGTGCATCCAGCACGAGACCGACCACCTGGACGGCATCGTCTTCATCGACCGGCTCGACCGCGAGCAGCGCAAGGCCGCGCTGAAGGCGATCCGGGAGGCGGACTGGGGCGGCGGGCCGGCCCCGGTGGTCAAGGTCTCGCCGCACAGCACCTTCGGCTCCGCCCGCTGACTTCCGCTGGTTTCCCGAACTTCCGTTTGTAGAAAGGCACTTGATGCGTCTCGTCTTCGCCGGCACCCCCGAGGTCGCCGTTCCCGCCCTGGAGGCCCTGCTCGCCTCGGACCGGCACGAGGTCGTCGCGGTGGTCACCCGCCCCGACGCTCCGGCCGGGCGCGGGCGCAAGCTGGTCGCCAGCCCCGTCGCCCAGCGCGCCGAGGAGGCCGGGATCGAGGTCCTCAAGCCGGTGAAGCCCAGCGACCCGGACTTCGTCGCCCGCCTCACCGAACTCGCCCCCGACTGCTGCCCGGTGGTCGCCTACGGCGCCCTGCTGCGCCCCGGCACCCTGGAGATCCCCGAGCGCGGCTGGGTCAACCTGCACTTCTCGCTGCTGCCCGCCTGGCGCGGGGCGGCCCCGGTCCAGCACGCGGTGCTGGCCGGCGACGAGGTCACCGGCGCGTCCACCTTCCTGATCGAGCAGGGCCTGGACTCCGGCCCGGTCTACGGCGTGATCACCGAGGAGATCCGCCCGACCGACACCAGCGGCGAGCTGCTCACCCGGCTCTCGCTCTCCGGTGCCCGGCTGCTCGCGGCCACCATGGACGGCATCGAGGACGGCTCGCTGCACGCCGTGCCGCAGCCGGCCGAGGGCGTCACGCTCGCCCCGAAGATCACCGTCGAGGACGCGCGGATCGACTGGAACCACCCCGCGCTGCGGGTCGACCGGGTGGTGCGCGGCTGCGCGCCGGCCCCGGGGGCCTGGACGGAGTTCCGGGGCGAGCGGCTGAAGGTCACCGGGCCGGTGAAGCTGCTGCCGGACTCCGCCGAGCTGGCGCCGGGCGAGGTCGCGATGGTGGGCAAGAACAGCGTCCGGGTCGGCACCGGCAGCCACGACGTCGAGCTGGGGGAGGTGCGTCCGCAGGGGAAGAAGGAGATGCGGGCCGCCGACTGGGCGCGGGGCGCGCGGCTGGAGGCGGGGGAGCGCCTCGGAGGCTGACGCTCCGGTTTGGCGCTACTGTTCGTTCGAGATCGTCAGTGTTCGTCGATCACCATGTTCGTTGATAACCACCGCAGCACCTTGAGGCACCTGTGACCACCCCCGGCAGTAACCCCGGCGCCAAGCGCGCTCCCCGCCCGCACCGCCGCCCGAAGAAGGACCCGGCCCGGATCGTCGCGTTCCGCGCGCTGCGCGCCGTCGACGAGCGCGACGCGTACGCCAACCTGATCCTGCCCTCGCTGCTCCGCGAGGCCGAGCAGAAGGGCATGGACCGGCGCGACGCCGCCCTCGCCACCGAGCTGGTCTACGGCACCCTGCGCCTGCAGGGCACCTATGACGCGATCATCGCCGCCTGCATCGACCGGCCGCTCGGCAAGGTCGACCCGCCGGTGCTGGACGTGCTCTCGCTCGGCGCGCACCAGCTGCTCACCACCCGCATCCCCAGCCACGCGGCCGTCTCGGCGACGGTCGAACTGGCCCGGGTGGTGCTCGGCGACGGCAAGGCCAAGTTCGTCAACGCCGTACTGCGCCGGATCAGCGCCCACGACCTGGACGCCTGGATCGAGCAGGTCGCCCCGCCGTACGACCAGGACGCCGAGGACCACCTGGCGGTCGTGCACTCGCACCCGCGCTGGGTGGTCTCCGCGCTCTGGGACTCGCTCGGCCGCTGGCAGCCGGACGCCTCCGGGCGCAGCGCGGTGGAGGAACTGCTGCGGGCCGACAACGAGCGGCCCGAGGTGACGCTGGTGGCCCGGCCCGGCCGGGCCACCGTCGGCGAGCTGGCCGACGCGCTGCCGGAGGCCCAGCCGGGCCGCTGGTCCCCGTTCGCGCTGCGGCTCGCCGAGGGCGGCGACCCGGGCTCGGTCGCGGCGGTCCAGGAGAACCGGGCGGGCGTGCAGGACGAGGGCAGCCAGCTGGTCGCGCTGGCGCTGGCCTCGGCGCCGCTGGACGGGCCGGACCGGCTCTGGCTGGACGGCTGCGCCGGCCCCGGCGGCAAGGCCGCGATGCTCGGCGCGCTGGCCGCCGAACGGGGCGCGGCGCTGGTCGCGAGCGAGAAGCAGCCGCACCGGGCCCGGCTGGTGGCGCGGGCCCTGGCGGGCAACCCCGGCCCGTACACCGTGATCGCGGCCGACGGGACGCGCCCGGCCTGGCGCTCCGGCGGCTTCGACCGGGTGCTGGTCGACGTGCCGTGCTCCGGCCTCGGCGCGCTGCGCCGCCGCCCGGAGGCGCGCTGGCGCCGCCGGCCGGCCGACGTGGCGGCCTTCGGCCCGCTCCAGCGGGACCTCCTGCGCTCGGCGATCGAGGCCACCCGGGTCGGCGGGGTGGTCGGCTACGCGACCTGCTCGCCGCACCTCGCGGAGACCCGCGCGGTGGTGGACGACGTGCTGCGCGGCGAGGGAGGCCGGGTCGAGTGGATCGACGCCCGCCCGCTGCTGCCCGGCGTCCCGGCGCTCGGCGACGGGCCGGACGTGCAGCTCTGGCCGCACCTGCACGGGACGGACGCGATGTACCTGGCGCTGCTGCGGCGTACCGCCTGACCTGCGGAGGGCGGGCCCGTCGGGTCCCGCCGGCTCCCCGCCGGGGGTGGCACCTCGGTGGGGAGGCCGGACCGGCGGGAGCCGGACTGGCGGGGAGGTCGGGGCGGCGGGGCCGGGGAAGCAACCCCACAGGACATGCGGTGCGACGCGGCTGCTTCGGATAGCGCGGGGTGCGATCCCGGGCGGCTTCCCCTCCCGACCGGGGGAGACGGGCAGGGTCATCGGAGACTCGACGATCGCAGGACGGACCCGCCGGTTCGCGGAGTGCCGCGCCGGAACCCCGGGCCCGCCGGGCCGAGGGGGACGGCCGCCGGCTCGATCTGATCGCCCTGATGGTGATCCTGGCGGTGTGCACCCTGGTCTGCCGGCCTGCCTGCCGGTACGGGGGCGCTGCAGGCGGTCATCGGTGGGACGGGCGACCTGTTCGCCGCCTGGCGGACGCCGCGGCGGTCCGAGTGGGGGAGGCCCACGGCGCGGGTCCGGGGCGTGAGACGGTCGCGAACGGTGCTTGCATCTCCCGTGGGGGGAGGTAGCAGGGTGGTGGCCATGAACGGCGACGCGACGTACACCATCGGTGAGCTGGCCCGGCGGACGGGGCTGACGGTCAAGACCGTCCGCTTCTACTCGGACCAGGGGATCGTGCCGCCGGCCGACCGCAACCCGGCCGGCCACCGGCGGTACGGCGCAGACGCCGTCGCGCGCCTGGAACTGGTCCGCACCCTGCGCGAGCTCGGGCTCGGACTGCCCGCGATCCGGCGGGTGGTGGAGCGCGAGCTGACGCCGGCCGACGTCGCCGCCGCGCAGGCGGAGGCGATCGACGTCCGGATCCGGGTGCTGCGGCTGCGGCGGGCGGTGCTCGGGATGGTGGCCAGGCTCGGTTCGACGCCTGAGGAGTTGACGCTCGTGCACCAGTTGGCCCGGCTCACGGAGGACGAACGGGGGCGCCTGATCGGGGAGTTCCTGACGGGGGTGTTCGACGGGATCGCCGGTGGCGGGCGGTTCGCCGCCGCGGCACGCTCGTTGACGCCGGAGCTGCCGGAGGAACCGTCGGCCGAACAGGTCGAGGCCTGGGTGGAGCTGGCTCGGTTGGCGGGGGACGCCGGATTCCGGGCGCTGTTGCGCGGGCTCGTGGAGGCGGAGGCCGCGGAGGCTGCGGGCGTGGAGGCGGCGGGCGTCGGGGAAGTGGGCGTCGGGGAAGTGGGTGCGGCGCCGGAGGCCGGGGCCGGTCTGCCGAGGCCCGGTCTGGCCGTGGCGGTGCGGGAGTTGGCCGGACCGGCGGTCGCGGCCGGGGTGGAGCCGGGGTCGCCGGAGGGGGCGGCCGTCGTCGCGGCGCTGGTGGAGCGGTACGGGCGGTGGTGCGCGGGGGCGGTGCCGGCGGATGCCGGGGCCGTGCGGGACCGGTTGGCGGAGCGGCTGGGGACGATGGCCGATCCGCGGCGGGAGCGGTACCTGGAGCTGCTGGCGGTGGTCAACGGTTGGCCGGCGCCGGAGAGTTGGGCGACGGAGGTGGACTGGGCGGTGCGCGCCGTGGCGTGAGCCGGTGCGCCGGGTCGGTGCGGGGCTGGGGGCTGGTGAGGGGCCGGTCCGCGTGGCTACCGGCGGGCGGAGCCGGGGAAGGTGGTGAGGAAGGCGTGGGCCTGGGCGCGGAGGTGGTCGACCGGCGGGTCCTCGCAGATCACCTCCAGGCCGAGTCCGGTCGCCCGGCCCAGGTCGTAGTAGGACTGGTAGGCGAGGTACGGGCGGTGGTCGTCGGTGGGGTCGAGGCCGACGGCGAAGGTCGCGAAGTGCGGCTGGGGCTCGCTCCCGTCAGGGGGCGAGTCGGCCGCCTCGGCCCCTGCCGAGGGCGAGCCGGTCGGTCCGGTCGGTCCGGTCGATGGGGTCGGTCCGGTCGGTCCGGTGCGGGAGAGCTGCCATTCGAACTCGTACGGCTCGGGTTCGGCGGGCAGGTCCAGCAGGGCCTGGGCGAGTCGGCGGACCTCCTCCGGGTTCGCGAAGGGGATCGACTCCGACCAGTACGGGGTCGAGGCGAGCAGTTCCCAGTCGTCGCCGCTGTGGCCGACGGTCAGGGCCCACTCGCCGGTCCGGTCCTGCCAACGGCAGCTGATGATCGGGTTCACGGTGGTCAACCTCCGTGTGGCGCTGGGGTGTTCGTAGCTCCTCATCGTGGCACACCGGGCGGGCCGGGGGCGTCGGCCGTGAGCCGTCCTCGGGCCCGTTCCCAGGCCTCCTGGAGCGTGCGGTAGCCGAGGACGGTGATGCCGTGCTCGGTGAGCAGCCGACGGGCTTCGGAGGAGACGAGGAACGCGTGGTCGGTGTGCCGGACGCGCCGGCCGTCGTCCGGGTTGCCGGTGTTCGGGCCGGACAGGGCTGGGTGCAGCGCCCACTCGGTGAGGCCCGGCGGGAGGGCGGCGAGCAAGCGGGCGTAGTGGGCGGTCTTGCCCTCCAGGGGGACGGAGAAGCTGTCGAGGAAGCCGTGGTCCACCACCGGCAGGCCGCGCTCGCGCGTCCGGGCCAGCGCGGGCGGCAGCCAGACCCGGACCGCCAGGCCGTAGTCGGCGCCGAGGGCGAGGGTGAGGTCGAGGATGTCCTCGCGGCCGCCGTCGGCCAGGCAGTGGAAGTCGAGGTGGGTCGGGGCGAGGTCGGCCGCCGCCACCGCGTCGATCTGGGCGCGGAACTCGCGCTCGACCTTGTCGAGTCGGGCCCGGGCGAGCAGCTCGGCGCGTCCGGCCGGGGTGGGGGCGAAGAGCTCGCCGGAGGCGTCGAGGAGGGAGCGCACCCGGTCGCGGGCGGTGAGCGGGCCCCAGCGGCGGTCGGCGGACTCGCAGACCAGCGCGAGGTGGACGCCGAACGGGACCTCCGGGTGCCGGCGCAGCAGCCGAAGGGCGTGCGGTGCGGCGGCGCAGGGCGTCATCTGGCTGCAGGAGGCGGCGACGCCGTTCCGGACGGTGTCGATCACGGCGAGGTTGACGGACTCGTCCAGGCCGAGGTCGTCGCAGTTGAGGAGGAGGAGGCGGGCGTCGGGCGGGTGGCCGAGGAGGTGGTTGACGGTGGGGGTGGGGCCGGGGGTGTGGGCGGGCTCGTGCGCGGAGCGTCGGCTGCGGGCATGGACGCAGTCTGGCCCGACGGTGGGGGCGGGTGCGCGGGAATTTCCGGGGCGCGGGCCCCTGGCGGGCGGTGTGAGGGGTGGTCAGTCGGTGCCGGTGCCGGTGCCGGCGTGGGTGTCGGCTTCGGGGGACGGGTGCCAGGGGCGGTCGGGGCGGGTCGGGACCGGGGCGGAGGTGAGGCGCAGCGCGTACACCTCGCGGTCGGTCGCCTCGTACGGGACCTGGCCGAGGTACTCGTGGCCGGTCAGGTGGCACCAGGCGGGGAGGTCGAGCGGGGCGGCGGGGTCGGTGGTGTGGATGTGGACCACCGCGCCGGCGGGGAGGTGGGCGATCCGGGCGCGCAGCTTGAGCAGGAGCTGGACGCAGAGCAGACCGGTGCCGTCGATGGTGAGGTCGGGGGACGCCGCGGTGGCGGTGTCGGGGCAGACGGCCTCGGGGGCGACGGTCGTGGGGGTGGTGGCCGTGGGGGTGGTGCTCTTGGCGGTGGCGGCGTCGGGTGCGGTCATCGGGGCGTCTCCTGGGTGATGCGCCAGAGGCGGCGGGGCAGTTCGCCCTTCTCGAAGGGGTGGACGTCGGTCAGGCGCCGGCCCTCGGCGAGCGCGTCCACCGCGGCGGCGTCGCTCAGTCGGTGCAGGCCGGTGGGGCTGAAGTCGGCGGCCGGCACGCGGAAGCCGGCCCGGGCGAAGCGCGGGGCGTCCCGGCCGTGCCCGGCACCCCGTGCCAGCACCTCCCGGGCCCCGGCGGCGGCGAACGCCTCGGCGGCGTACTCGGCGGGAGCGGAGGGCCGCTCGCCGTACACCCCCGGGTCGGCGGTGTAGGTCTGCTGCCAGTGCGCACGTTGGGCGTCGGCGAGGGTGCGGAGCAGGCCGGGCCCGGTGTCGGGGGTGTCGGTCATGGTGCTGCCCTTCGCGGGGGTGTGCGTGGTGCCGGTGGTGCAGGTGATGCGGGTGGTGCGAGCCGTGCGGGATCAGCCTAGGACGTGGGATCGGGCGGCGGGTGTGGCGGGGGTGGTGGGTGGGGGGCTGGACCGGCGGATCAGCCGAGGCGCTGGCCGGGGGCGGTGCCGCCGAGGCGGGTGAGGAGGGTGGCCAGCAGCCCGAGGTCCTGGGGGCTCCACCGCTCTGCCGTGAAGTGGTCGGCGGCGACCTGTCGGGCGGTGTGCAGCATCTCGGTGAGCCGCTCCCGGCCGGTCGGGGTGAGGGCGGCGTAGGCGACCCGGGCGTCGCGGGCCGCGGCCTCGCGGGCGACCAGGCCGATCCGTTCCAGCGGCGCGAGGCCGCGGGTGACGCCGGAGGCGGTGAGCCCGAGCGCCTCGGCGAGGTCGACCCGGCGCATCCGGGCTCCGGGGGCCTGGGAGAGGTGGAGCAGCATGGTGAAGTCGGCCAGGCTGACGCCGTGCAGGCCGCTGAGGCTCGCGTCGAAGCGCTTGACCACCGCGGTCTGGGCGCGGACCAGCCGCAGGGCGGTGTCCAACGGGTCGGGGCCCGGGCCCGTGGTGGTCGGTGCGGTCCCGGGCCGCTCGACCTGCGCCTCCGGCGTCGGGTGTGCCGGCTGCGTCGGCTGTTCTGTCATTGCCACCTCCTTGACTGCTCAAGTATATCCCGACGCGGAGCCGTCAAGGAGGTGGCGGAGGGGGAGGGGGTCGGGTCAGCGCGTGGCGTTGGCGGCGCGGCGCTGACGCTTGCCGAGCGGCGCTTGGGAGAGGTCCTCGGCCTGGGAACGGAGGTTCTTGTAGCCGTAACCGCGTTGGGCGAGCCAGGTCCGCGCCGACTGCTCGGCCCGCTCGGTGGCCTCCAGGATGTCCTCCTCGGCCTCGCCCTCGTCGAGGAAGCGGAAGGTGAAGGCGGCGCGCGCGGAGAGGTCGTAGCTGAGGTGGCCCTCGCGGGTGAAGGCGGCGTGCAGCACGTCGTGCTCGGGTGCGGTGGCGAGCAGGCCGGCGCGCTGATCGTCGGTCAGGCCGTCGAAGACGCCGCGCACCATGATGCGGAAGGTTCGAGTGGTCATCCCCCGACCATAGGCAGCACGGGCCGCCGACCGCCAACACGATTTCGGTGTCGCGGGTGCGGTGGTGCGACTGCGGTGGTACGAGTGCGGTGGTGTCGGGTGGGGCTCCTTTCGTGAGGGGGCGGGTGGGACTCGGCCCTCGTCGGCGGTCGGGCGTACTGGTCAGGCGGGGGTGAGCGCTTCGGCGAGCCCGTCCGCGTACCGGGTGAGCCGGTCGAGCTCGGGGCCGCCTCGGGCGAGCCGGAAGCCGTGCCGTCGACCCCAGAAGGCGGCCTGGACGGCGTGGAGCTGGGCCCAGCGACGGGTGCGTGCGCGGTCCAGCTCGGCGGCCTCGGTGAAGACGTCGAGCGCGCGGAGGAGGGCGCGGTGCACGTCCGTCGCGCCGAGCAGGGCCAGGGCGTGCGCCTTGAGCAGGGTGCCGCCGTCGTAGGCCCGGTCCCCCACGTAGCCCTTGGGGTCCACGGCCAGCCAGGGTTCGCGCTCGGCCCGCAGGATGTTGCGGGGGTGGAGGTCGCCGTGGACGAGCACGTCCGGCTGGGTGCGGGCGAGTTCGCGGACGGTCGCGAGGGCGGCGCCCACCGCGCGGGCCGACAGGGGGTGGGCCAGGGACGCCGCGTCGCTGCGCAGCCTGGCCTCCCAGTCCGCCGCCTGGTCGCTCAGCCGGGGCAGCGCCGGAGGCGCCGGGACGGCGAGCCGGCGACTGAGCCGCCCGGCGACCGTCAGCACCTCGTCGCTGTCCCGGACCTCCGCGAGCGTGGTCGGACTCGCCCGTTCGAGCAGCATCGCGAAGCGCTCGTCGTCCCGTTCGTACAGCCGGACGGCGCCCCGGCCCGCCCACACCGCGAAGGCGTCCGGCTCGTGCACGTTGCCGGGGTGGGGGAACGAGACCTTCAGTACGGCCGCGCGCCCCGCCGTCTGTCGGACGGGAAGGATCAGGCCGACGCCGCCGTGGGTGGCCCCGCCGTCCGGCACGCAGCCCCAGCGGTCCAGCAGTTCGGAGGCGATGCGGGGGAGTTCGGCGATCCAGGCGGAGCCGGGGGCTCCCTCGCGGTCGACGGTGGTGCGGGCGAGGGCGTCGGGGACGGTGATCATGCGGGTTCCTTCGGGGCGGCGGGTAGCGGGGCAGGCGCTCGGCGGCGCTCGGGGACGCGGGGTCGGTGCGGGTAGCTGGTGCGGGTCGCTGGTGCGGTCGGATTCAGGGGGCGAAGGGGCCGAAGGCCGTGGCAGCGAGCCGGAGCGCCGGTGCGGGGGTGCCGTCGCCGGTACCGATGGAGTAGACCAACCGCCTGCGCAGGTCCGGGGTGGTGAACAAGCCGTCGGAGTACCCGAGGTCGTGCCCGGTCTTGCCCCAGACCACCGTGCCGTCCCGCAGGGGGATGGCCATCAGCCCGGCGCTGTAGCAGGCCAGCCCCTTGTCCGGGCCGAACCGGCACTCGCCCGCCCCGCGTACGGGCAGCAGCCGGCCGGAGGCGTCCCGGGGCAGGGTGAGCAGGTCCTGCAGTTGCCGGGGCGGCAGGAGTTCGCCGTCCAGCAGGGCGCGCAGGAAGCGGTCCAGGTCGGCCGGGGTGGACACCATCGACTCCGGGTTGCCACCCTGCTCGGAGACGTCCGTCGGAGTGCCGGCGTTGTCGGGGAAGTAGCCGGCCAGGTGGGGCTCGGGCATCGAGGGCCTGCCCTCCGTCACCTCGGTGTGCCGCAGACCGAGCGGCCTCAGGATGCGGGCCGTCACCTCCTCCCTGATCGTGTTGCCGGTCACCTGCTCGATGATCCGGCCCGCCAGCCGGTAGTTGAAGTTGTTGTACTCCTGCGCGGTGCCCGGGTCGAAGGCCGGGACGGCCTCGGGCAGACCGTCCTCCGGGTGGGGACGCAGCGTCCGCTGGATGACCTGGTCGAGCGTCTCCGTCGCGAACCGCTGGGCGATCAGGCCGTCCCGGTCCACGCCCTCCGGGCCCTCGACGGCCTGCGGCAGTCCACTGGTGTGGTCGAGGAGTTGACGGACGGTGATCGGCAGCGTGAAGCCCGCCGGGAGCGTTCCGGGCAGGTACTGCTGGACGGTGCCGTCCAGGGAGATCCGCTGCTCGGCGGCCAGTTGGAGCAGCACCGCGGCGACGAAGGTCTTGTTGATGCTGCCGATCCGGAAGGCGGCGTTCGGCGCCACCGGCCGCCCGCTCACCGGGTCGCCGGTGCTGCCGCGCCAGACCACGCCGTCGACCGTCACCCGGGCGACCGCGCCCGCTGCCGGATCGCCCGCCCGGGCGGCGATCGCGGCGTCGAGGGCGGCGGGATCGGGACCGGCGGGTGAGGTCCGGCCGAGGGCGGGCGCGGCGGGCACGGCCGCGAGGAGCAGGGCGGCGAGACCGAGTGCGAGGGTGGTGGGCTTGCTGACGGCCATGTGCTCTCCGGTGCTGCTGGGACGGGTGTGGGCCGGGCCGGCCCGCCTTGGAGAACACGAGGCTGACGGCCGTTCAGTTGCGCCGCCGCGGTGCGCAGGTGGAGATCTGGGGCACGGAACACGGTGGAGACTCCCTTCCGCGGCCGCCCGGGTGGCCGCCGTCGCGGTGACTCCAAGACTGATCGCCAGGACCCCGTTCACGCATGTGCCGATCGGCAGGAATCCCACGGAAACGTGGCCGGGCCTCCCCTGCCGATCGGCAGGGGAGGCCCGGGGAGTGGACGGTGCGGACGGCGGGGTCGGCTACACCCGCGCCGGGAGCCGGGTGCAGACCGTCCCCGCCACCAGCGGATCGGGTTCGGCGCCCAGGGCGGCCAGGGTGAAGGCGGTGGTCAGCGCGCTGATGTCGCGGGACTCGCGGATCAGGAGGTGGTTGGCGCCCGGGGCCTCGTAGCGCGCGAGGTCCGGGACGACCGGCCGGGCGCGCAGCGCGTACTCCAGGGACTGGGTGGCACTGGCCGAGCTGTGGTCCCCGGTGCCGTGCACGATCAGCACCCGCCGCCCCGCCAGCTGGTCGACCGGGTCGCCGCTGGGCAGCCAGGGCGCGATCCCGGCCACACCGACCACCGAAGGGTGCCCGGCGCACCAGAAGGCGGCCCGCCCGCCCAGCGAGTTGCCGACCAGGACGACGGGCGTGCCCGGGTGCAGCCGGGCGAGCTCGTCGAGCGCCCAGCGGGTGTCGACGGCGGTGTCCGCGTCGGCGCCGTTCCAGCCGCCGTGGCGGTAGCGCAGCAGGTGCACCGCGAGGCCGTGCGGGCGGCCGCGGTCGGTGAGCTCGGCGGCCAGGTCCCGCAGGCCCAGCTCGGCGACCTTCAGCGGTGCGCGCCGGCTGCGGATGAATCCGCCCGGCAGCAGCAGGGCGACGCCGTTGACCGGCTCCTCGCCCTGCCACGGGGTCAGCTCTGCGGTGCGCGGACGCTGCGCTCGGAACACGCGAATTCCCTCCTGATGTGTACAGGCGGATTCTACGGTTCCGACGACGGGTCGCGGTGCGCCAGTAAGGACCACAGGACCCAGCCGGACACCCGGGTGCGCTCCACCATGACCTTCGCCCAGCGGGCGCCGAGCGGGGAGGTCCAGGTGTCCACCACCTCGACCCGGTCACCCGAACGGGCGAGGCCGATGACGGTCTCCTCGCCGAAGTGGTCGACCCGGACGTTGGCGGCGTTGGCCGACACCTCCCACCAGCCCGCGCCGAGCTCGGGCGGCAGGTCGGTGCCCGCCGAGACGGCCGCCGGGACGAGCAGGATGCCGAGCGCGACCACGGTGGCCGTCGCGCGGCCGATCACAGCCACGGGAACCTCCTTGCGGTGTCGTGCGCGGGCGACGGGGACGGCGTCGAGATCGGGGGAGGCATGTACAGCAGAACGAGCCGACCGGGCGTACGCGTACTGTCCGGCGAAGAGGTTGACCCGGTCGGCTCAGCACGATGCGGAGATCGGGTGCGCCGACGGCCCGGGGCAAACCTTGGTCCCGCGCCAACTGGCAGACCGTGGCGGATGGTTGGCGCGCACCTGGCGGACGGCTGGCGCGCCGACCGGCGCGCCGGTGCCCGGGGCCGGCGCGCGCCCGGGACGCGCCGCACCGGTGAGGGCGGGATGCGTCGGAAGGGTGCCCGGAGCGGGGAGCCGGCTGGGCCGAGTTCCCGCTCCGGACGGGCGCGCCCGGTGCCCGGCGGTCAGTGCGGGGCGGCGGTCAGTGCGGGACGGCGGTCGGGGCGGTGCGGGGGTCGGGGTGGCGCGGGGTCCAGTGCAGTTCGCGGGCGGCCTTGGCGTTGGAGACCCGCAGGGTGGTGTCCAGCATCAGCTCGCCGAGGTAGGGCACGGCGGCGCGCAGGGCCCAGCCGGGGAGGCGGAGGGCCGGGCGGCCGCGGCGGGCGGCGGTGGCCAACTCGCCGAAGCTCGCCGGGCGGTCGCCCACGAGGTTGTAGGCTTCGCCGCCCCGGCCGTGCTCCAGCGCGGCCAGGGTCGCGGTGGCGGCGTCCTCGACGTGGATCCACGACAGCACGCCGCCGCCGCCCAGCGGCACGGGCATCGGGCGGGCGCCGGGGGTCGGGTCGAACCAGGTGCCCGGCCCGTGGAACAGGCCGTAGCGCAGGGCGATCCCGGCGACGTGCGGCGCCTCGAAGGCCCGCTGCTCGGCCTCGACCAGGCCGGTGACGACGTGGTCGGAGGCGGTGGGCCGGGAGCCGGTGCCGTACACGCCGAACGGGTCCTCCTCGGTGACGGGCCGGTCCCCGTGGTCGCGGTAGCCGTAGCCGAGGACGAGGGACTGGGTGAGGAAGCGCTCGGCGCCCAGGACCCGCGCGGCGGCCAGCAGGTTGGCGGAGCCGCGGACGCGCAGCACGTTGGTCGGATTGTCGGCGGCGACCCTGCGGGAGGGTGCGCGGAGCGCGGTGAGCTGGTGGATCACCGCGTCCGCCGCCAGGCCGTCCACCGCGCGCAGCAGCCCCTCGCGGTCCAGCGCGTCGGCCCGTACGGGCGTGCAGCCCGCGGCGAGGACGGCCCGCTCCGATCGCTCGGAGCGGGCCAGGGCGAGGACCTGGTGGCCCGCGCCGGTCAGCACCCTGGTCAACGGGGCACCGATCGCCCCGGTCGCACCTGCCAGCAGTACGCGCATCGCTCGCTCCTTCGAGTCGTTCGGGTCCTTCGGGTGGTCCGGGCATTCGGGCCGGGCCGAGGCCGTCACCAGCAGGGACCGGGCGGGCCGCCGGAACGTGACACGGCGGTGGGACGCGGGTTCGAAGGCGCTTCACCCGATGGGCTGGTAACAGTGTTTCCCATCGGTTACGTTGTTACCCATGAGCACGCCCTACCAGGACGCGCAGCGGACCGGCCAGGACGCCGTACGCGCCGTGATCCTCGACCGCGCCATCTCCCTCCTCGTCGCCGAAGGCCCCGCCGCGCTGACCGTGCGCCGGATCGCCGCCGAGATCGGCTCCTCGACCAAGGTGCTGTACACGATGTTCGGCGGGAAGGAGGGCCTGCTCGACGCGCTGTACCGGGAGGGCTTCGCGCGGCTGCGCCGAGCGCAGGAGCAGGTCCCGCGCGGTGACGAGCCGTTGGCGTACCTGACCGAGCTCGGCCGGGCCTACCGGGAGCGGGCGATCGCCGAACCCGCCTACTACCGGGTGATGTTCGAGCAGCCGGTGCCCGGATTCCGGCCCAGCGCCGAGGCGCTGGCCGTGGCGGACGGGGCGTTCGGCGCCTCGGTGGCCGCCGTGGACGCCTGCATGGCGGCCGGAGCCTTCCGGCCCGGCGACGCCCGGGAGGTCTCCAAGCTGTTCTGGGCGGCCACCCACGGCGCGGTGAGCCTGGAGCTCGCCGGCCACTTCGCGCCGGCCGAGGCCGGGGCGCGCTACGAGGCGCTGATGGCCGCGCTGGGAAGGGCGTTCGGCGCAGACACCCCATCACCGGACGAGAGGTCGACACCATGAACCGTGACACCGCCAGCCGCAGTCGTAGCCGCAGTGCCAGCGGCAGCGACACCGGCCGCAACCGCTACCTGTCCGGCAACTTCGCCCCGGTGACCGAGGAGGTCACCGCCTACGACCTGCCCGTCACCGGCCGGATACCGGCCCACCTGGACGGCCGCTACCTGCGCAACGGTCCCAACCCGCTGGGCATCGAGGACCCGGTCGCGCACCTGTGGACGCTGGGCGCGGGCATGGTCCACGGCGTCCGGATCAGGGACGGGCGGGCCGAGTGGTACCGCAACCGCTGGGTCCGCTCAGGCGCGGTCGCCGACCGGCTCGGCGAGCCCCGGCGCGGCACGCCCGTCGACGAGCGGCTGGACGTCTCCCCGAACGTGCAGGTCGCGGGCCTCGCCGGGCGCACCTACGCGCTGATCGAGGGCGGCATCCGCCCGTACGAACTCACCTACGAGCTGGACACGGTGGGCCCCTGCGAGCTGGGCGCCACGCCGGAGGGGTACAGCGCCAACGCCCACTCGATCCTCGACCCGCACACCGGGGAACTGCACTCGCTGGCCTTCCGGTACGGCTCCGAGCACGTGCAGCACATCGTGATGGACGCCGCCGGGGCCGTCCGGCGCAGCACGCTGATCGAGGTGCCCGGGAACCCGTACATGCACGACTTCGCGCTCACCGAGCGGTTCGTGCTGCTGTACGACACGCCGGTGGTGTTCAGCGCGGCGCACCTGGCCACCGGGGTGCCGTTCACCTGGGACGATCGGCGGACGGCCCGGGTCGGGGTGATGCCGCGCGAGGGCGGCGCGGTGCGGTGGTTCGAGCTCGCGCCGCACCTGGTCGGGCACACCCTCAACGCGTACGAGCGGACGGCGGATTCGCTGGTGGTCGACGTCGTGCGGCACCCGCCGGGCATGGACCTGCGCGCCATCGGCGCGAGCCGGCCCACGCTCGACCGCTGGACGATCGACCTGGCGGCGGGGACGGTGCGGGAGGAGCGGCTGGACGACCGGGTCCAGGAGTTCCCGCGCCTCAACCCGCGCCGCACCGGCCGCCCTTACCGCTACGGCTACGCGGCCGCCGTCGAGCTCTACGCGCCGCCGGCCGGCCCCGGGGACGACCGCCCGGACGAGGGCTTCAGCAACGCCCTGCTCAAGCACGACCTGGACCGGGGGACCGTCGAGGCCCACGAGTTCGGGCGGGACGGGGCGGTGGGCGAGGCGGTGTTCGTCGCCGCCGAGTCGCCGACGGCGGAGGACGACGGGTACCTGATGGCCTACGTCCTCGACCCGGCCCGGGGCGCGACGGACCTGGTGATCCTCGCCGCCCAGGACTTCACCGGCGAGCCCGTCGCCCGCATCCACCTGCCGGTGCGGGTGCCGCTGGGCCTGCACGGGAACTGGGTGCCGGGGGCGGAGCCGGGCCGACCGTAGGGGGCAAATATTGGCCCGTGCCACCCCAGGGCCCGCCCCACCCCGGCCCTCCCTGGCCCCGGCGCGACCCGAAGGGCGGCGTCAGCGGGGCCGGGTGGCCCGGAGGGAGTAGGACTGCGGGGCGGGGGAGCCGGCCGGGACGCGGAAGTGGCCGTGGGCGTGCTCGTGGAGGAAGTCCAGGCGGAGGCCGGCGTCGGCCAGGGCGGTCACCACCTCGCCGAGGCCGTGCTGCCACTGGACGGTGACGGTGGCGTCGAGCCGGGCGTCCGGGTCGGCGTAGGTACCGGGGTGGTCGACGACGATCGGGGTGCGCTCGAAGTAGTCCTCCTCGAAGCTGCGCCCGTCGTCGGCGAGGACATCGGCCACCGGGTGGTGCTCGGCGACGTAGAGGAAGCCGCCGGGGGAGAGGAGCGCGGTGACCGTCCGGGCCCAGCGGGTCAGGTCGGGGAGCCAGCAGAGCGCGCCGAAGCCGGTGTAGACGATGTCGTACGTCCGTCCGTCGAGCGCCTCGACGGCCTCGTAGACGTCGGAGGTGACGAACCGGGCGTCGTCGGCGCCGACCCGGGCGGCGAGGCCGGCGGCGGCCGCGACGGCCGGGGCGGAGAAGTCGAGCCCGGTGACGACGGCGCCGCGGCGGGCCCAGGAGAGGGTGTCGAGCCCGAGGTGGCACTGGAGGTGGAGCAGCGTCCGGCCGGTGACGTCGCCGACCTCGGCGGGCTCGTAGTCCTGGAGGGTGTCGCGGCCCGCGACGAAGCCGGGCAGGTCGTAGAACCGGCCGGCGGCGTGGACGGGTACGCGCTCGTCCCAGTTCGCACGGTTGGCGGTGCGCCAGTCGGGGGTGGTGGGAGTCGCGGTCATGTCGGGAGACGCTAGTCAGCGGCCCGGGGGCGGGCAATCGATTTCCGCCGCCAGGAAGGCGGCCGGGCGGAGCCGGGACGGACAGCGCGTAGGGGCGGGGGTTCACCGTGTCCCTGCGCCGGGGCCTGGTATGTGCGGGTCATGGCCGGGGTTTTCCCTGCTCTTTGTTCCGGACCATGGCGCGCTCTGCGACGATCCGATGATCGTCGCCCTGTCGCGGGTGGGCGGCGCGTCGCAGGGGAGAGACCGGCATGGCCGTTCGGCGGCCCGAGGACAGTGTCGTCCGGGCGGGGTGGGGGGCCGGGTTCGCCCGGGACGGGGCGACCTGGCCGGTGGTCTCGGGCGGGGTCCTGGGGGCGATGTTCGCGAGCATGGGGCTGGCGGTGCTGTTCGGCCGGGCGCACGGGTTCGGCGGCGACAGCCTCGCCTGCCTGGGGATCGTCAGCATCCTCGGGCTGGTGCCGTGCGGTGCGGGCTTCGTCTGGGCGCTGATCCACCCGAGGGCCGGGCTCCCCTCGGCCGCCGTCGGGGCGCTGCTGGGCCTCGGGATCTTCGTCGGCTTCGCCGGGGACGGGCTCAACGACTCCTGGAAGGCGCCGCTGGACCGTCCGTCCACGATCCGTGCGGTGGGCAGCTGGGCCGGCGGGGACCTGGTGGTGCGGGTCCGGCCGGACCTGGTGGTGGCGTACCGCGGCGCCACCGGGGCCGTCGCCTGGCGCTGGACCCCGCCCGGCGAGGACTCGGTGTGCGCGATGAGCCGGGGCACCGGGCCGGACGGGACCGGCCGCGGCGGCGCCGTCGGCCTGATCGGCCACTCGCCGCCCGGCAGGCCGTGCTCCGCCGTCACCGCGCTCGACCTCGCCGACGGCGGGGAGCGCTGGACCGCCACCGTGGACGCGCCCGCTCGGGACGGCGACGACGCCACGCCGGACGTGCTCGCGGTGGCCGGGCCGCAGGCCCTCCTCCAGGAGAAGGCCGGCTGGCGCGCGGTACGGCTGGCGGACGGCCGGGACGTCTGGCGCAGCGCGGCCGACCCCGGCTGCGCCCCGCTGCAGGTCGCGGGCGGGCCCGGGGACGCCGTCACGGTCGCCCGGTGCGGCGACGCGCCGCCCGTGCTGCGCTCGCTGGCGCCGGCGGACGGCCGGGAGCGGCAGCGGATCGCGCTGCCCGCGGCGGGCGGGCTGAGGAACCTCGCGGTGGTGTCGGTCGACCCGCTCGCGGTGTGGGTGGACGCCCAGGCGGAGGGCGGCGCCCACGCGGTGCTCAGCTACGACCGGGCCGGCCGGCAGCGGGCGGCGATACCGGTCGCCGGGGACGAGTACGACCTGGACGTGATGCTGGGCGGGCTGCACGCCTTCGACGAGTTCAGCGCCCGGCCGCTGTTCGGCGGGGTGGTGGTGGGGGACCTCTTCGTCGTGCCGGGCGAGAGGCCCGGCGACGTCGGCATCAGCGGCGGCGGCAGTCACCCGAGCCGGACCGCCACCGGTCGGCTGCTGGCGTACTCGCTCACGGACGGCGGCAGGCGGTGGACGGCGGGGCTGGACGACCGGGTGACCGGGCTGGTGGTGGACGGCGGCTCGGTGTGGGCGATGACCCGGGGCCGGATCACCCGGGTGGAGGCGGCGACCGGGCGGCGGAGCGCCGTGCTGGACGTCAACGACACCGCGTCGCTCTACCCGGTGGACCTGTCGCTGTCGGGCCCGGAGCGGTTCACGGTGGTGGCGGAGGACGGGACGCGGGACGAGCCGCCGGTGCGGGTGATGAGCTGACGGGCGGCTGCCGGCTGCCGGTCGACTACACCCGGCAGCCCCGATGCCGACAGCCCCGACGCCGGAGGCCCCCCCGACGCCGGAAACCCTACGCCCGGAACCCGGGGTAGCCGAGGACGAGGATCCGCTCCGCCGGCCGCAGGACGTAGGGGACCGCCTTCCCGGTCGGCTCGAAGCCGAGCCGCCGGTAGAACGCCTGGGCGCGCTCGTTGTCCTCGTGCACGCCCAGGGTCAGCGCCCCCACGGTGGTGTGCTCCCGGGCGTGCCGGATCACCGCGTGCACCAGCTCGGCGGCCGGGCCGCCGGCTCCGCGGTGCGCCGGGGCGACGTAGACCGAGTGGATGTGCACGTGGTCGGGGACGTCCGCCAGCGGCTCGACGCCGGCGATCCCGACCCGGGCGCCGTCCTCGTCACCGGCCGTGAAGGTGGCGCTCTCCCGTGCGGTGGCCTGGTGGGCGGCCCGCTGCCGCCAGTGGTCGTCGGGGCGGGCGGCGGTGTCGGCGTAGGAGGAGCTGAAGGCGTTCGGGGAGTCCCGCAGCGCCTCCAGGGTGATCCCGCGCAGTTCCCGCCACTCCCCGGCGGCCAGCCGGCGTACGTCGTAGTGCATGCGTCGAGCCTGGCACGGACGGTACGGCGGCCGGATCGCGCCCGGGGATGATCTTCGTCACCGGAGCTCCCCCGGGAAGGGGACCCGCCGCCGGAGGACCTGAGCGTTCCGGGCGGTTGTGTCAGTCTGGTGGGGGAGCACCGCCGAGATCGGGAGGCTCGTGATGACCGAGATCAGGGTGAACGGGGTGGCGCTGCACTACGAGGCCCACGGAGAGGGCCCCGGCGTCGTCCTGGTCCACGGTTCGTGGAGCGACGCGGACTCCTGGGCGCGGGTGCTGCCGGGCCTGGCCGAGTCCACCACCGCGGTCGCCTACGACCGCCGGGGGCACAGCCGCAGCGAGGACCTGCTCACCCAGGGTTCGGTGCACGAGGACGCGGCCGACCTGGCCGGGCTGATCCAGGGGCTGGGCCTCGCGCCCGCCTTCGCCTACGGCGACTCCTACGGCGCACTGGTCACCCTCCGGCTCGCCGCCGCCCGGCCCGACCTGCTGCGCGGGATCGCCGTGCACGAGCCGCCGGGCACCGGCATCCTGCTCGCCGACCCGGACCTGCGCCCGATCGGCACCGCCTTCGCCGACCGGATCGCCGCCGTCCGGGAGCTGCTGGAGCAGGCCGAGTCCGCCGCGGCCGCCGAACTGTACGTGGACAGCCTCGCCTTCGGCCCGGGTGCCTGGGAGCAGCTGCCCGCACCGGTCCGGCACACCTACATCCGCAACGCGCCCACCTACCTGGACGAGCTGCGCGACCCGGACGCGCTCGACCTCGACCTCACGGGGCTCTCCCGGTTCGGCGAACCGGCGCTGCTCACCCAGAGCGACGACAGCGCGCCGATGTTCGGCGAGGTGCTGGACCTCATCGACCTCGCCCTGCCCAAGGCGGAACGCCACCTGTACGAGGGCGCCGGGCACGCCCCGCACCTGTCGCAGCCGGAGGAGTGGGTGCGGGTGGTGCTGCCGCGGGCGCTGGGCTGAGCGTGCCGCCGCGCTACCGGTCGGCGGCGCTACCGCGCTACGGCTGAGCCGCACCCCAGCCGTCGTCCGGCAGGGCCGCGTCCGGCTCGGGGCAGTCGACGTGCTCGTAGCCCCACAGCACCGCCTTGTACAGCACGAACCCCTCCAGCGGCGGCTGGTCGTAGGCGGGCCGGTCGGAGAGGACCAGCTCCACCCGGACCTCCTCGGCCGGCGAGAAGACCAGGTTCCGCTGGTCCGGGAGGTTCTCGTAGGTGACCGTCTCCCAGGTGCGACCGGTGGCGGCCAGCGCGGCCATCAGGTCGGTCTCGGTGACGCGGGTGTCGAGCATCACGGACCCGCCTCCCGGCTCCGGGAGTTCGAGCTCTCCCTGCCAGGCCGACAGGGACAGCGAGTGGAGCTGCCGGCAGCGGCAGAACACCGTCTGCACGTCGCCCCAGCCGAAGGCGTGCGGCCAGCGGTCGCCGCGGTGGATGCCGCCGCCGTCCCACGGCTCGCCGTAGTGGGCGGCGAGTTCGGGCAGCGAGGCGCCGTAGCGCAGCTCGCCGAGGGCGCCGGTGGTGGCCAGGCCGGCGACGATCGGGAGGAAGCCCGTCAGCCCAGGCACCCGCGCACCGCCTCGATCAGCCGGTTCGCCCGGGCGTCGCCGTGACCGATCATCCGGTTGGCGACGTAGGCGAAGCCGACGCCGAACTCGTCGTCGCCGAAGGCGAACTGGCCGCCGGCGCCGTCGTTGCCGAAGCTGCGGGCGCCGAGCAGCGGGCGGAAGGCGGGGGAGTCCAGCAGCAGGCCGGAGCCCCAGCGGGCACCCATGTCGAAGCCCAGGAAGCCCGCGCCGGAGGAGACTTCGCGCACCGCGTCGGTCACCGTGTCGTGGGAGAGCAGCCGCTCGCCGCCGTCCAGGCCGGTGGCCGCCGCCGCGTAGACGCCCGCCAGACCGGTGGCCGAGGCGACGGCGCCCGCGCCGGGCAGCTCGATGGCGTGCAGGTCCGGGTCGTTCCAGCCGTGCGGCACGTCCAGGCCGGGGAAGACCAGGGCGCCGTTCATGGTGACGATCCGGGTGAGCAGGTGCTCCGGGCCGGGCATCGGGCGGCGGCCCTCGGCCTCCACCAGCCGCGCCAGGCGCGGCAGTTCGCTCTCCGGCAGGCCGATCCAGACCGGCAGGCCGAGCGGCTCGGCGATCTCCTTGCGCAGGAACGCGCCCGGGGTCAGCCCGGTGATCCGGCGGATCACCTCGCCGACCGCGAAGCCGAGCACGTGGCCGTGGTACTCGTAGGTCGTGCCGGGCTCCCAGAGCGGCTGCTGCGCCTCGATCGCCCGGATCACCGGCTCCCAGGCGGCGACCTCCTCGAAGGAGAGCGCCGCGTCCAGGGCCGGGAGGCCGGCGCGGTGGCCGAGGATCATCCGGGTGGTGACGGCCTGCTTGCCGCCCCGCGCGAACTCCGGCCAGTAACGGGCCACCGGCGCGTCCAGGTCGAGCCGGCCCTGCTCGGCGAGCAGGTGCGCGGAGACGCTCACCGGGCCCTTGGCGCAGGAGAAC
The DNA here is from genome assembly GCF_044756065.1 of Kitasatospora sp. NPDC092039. NCBI lineage: Bacteria > Bacillati > Actinomycetota > Actinomycetes > Kitasatosporales > Streptomycetaceae > Kitasatospora > Kitasatospora sp. NPDC092039. Next base: position 264,078 of record NZ_JBIVSD010000002.1, read on the forward strand.
ACGGGGACGACGGTGTCCTGCGTCCAGGCCCGGCCGGTGCGCTCGTCGGCGGTGCCGCCCCACAGCTCGACCACCTTCCGGCCGTCGGCGAACACCGTGACGGCGGCGCCCAGTTCGGGGAACTCGGCGAAGTTGGCGGCGAAGACGTCCGCGACGGCGCCGAAGCGCTCGTCGGCCCAGCCCTGGCACTGCTGCATCTGTGGTGCCCCGTTCTGCCCTGTACTGCCGTCAAGATCGACCGAACCACGCTACGGGAGCCGGGCGGCCCTGACGAGGGGATTTCACCAGGCCGGGGCTGGTGGGACGGATGTGGCGGACTCCCCTGCCATGCCGACTGGCTGTCGCGGCACCCGGGCGGCCTGTGAGCGGGGCGGCGCGAATTCGGATGACAGCCGCGGCCGGCTCCGCGACCATGGGCCGGTGGCCATGGAACCGGACCTTCTCAGCCTGAACATCGTGTGCCCATCGGACGACAAGGGCGGCGTGCAGGTCCGCCCGGTCGTCAACGGCCAGGATCTCCTGGCAGAGGTGCTCCCCGGCGGCGTCGGAGGCTCCCGGTACATGGCGGCGGACCCCCGGTCCCTGTTGGGCCGGGCCGGGGCCCTGCGCGCCACCGCGGCGCCCCGGGAGGTCCGTCTCGGCTGGTCCGGGTGCGGACTGGAGATGTGCTGCGGCGCCCTGTACGTCACGGTCAGGCGGGACGGGGAGCATGTCGTCTGGTCGGACCTGCGCGACTCGGCCAACCAGGACTTCGGCCTGCCGGAACTCCGGTTCGGCGCGGGCCAGTACGACGCCGAGGTCCGGCGAGCCGGAGCGGACCGCAGGTGGCAGTGGCCGGGGGGAGCGGTCGCCCAGCTGCTGGAGGAGGCGCTGAGGGAGCGCGAGGACTGGCTGCTCAGGTGGGACTGCGAGCTGGAAGCCGTCTGGGCCTCCCGCGATCAACCCGATCGGATCCACCTCGTCCTGAGGCACCCCCGCGGCCGGGCCGACACGGACCTGCCCCACGTGCAGTTCGGGACGACCCTCTGGATCTCCGCGGACGCCCCGTCGGTCCAGGCCGAGCAGCTCGAAGCACGGCTGACCGAAGGAGATCCCCGGGCCACCGCCGAAGTCTGGGGAGGGTACGAGGTCGATCGACTGGGCTACCCGTGGCCGTCCGACCCGCTGTTCCTGTGAACGGCTGCTTCGCGTAGCGGCTTGCCGCCACGCCTGTCCGCGCCGCAGAGTGTCCGGGGCGCGTCGACGATCACGCGCTCCGGCGGCCCCCGGCTGTCGCGGTGAGTGAGGGAGTGGCCCGTGGCCGTCAGTCTGAGCAAGGTCGAGCAGAGCGCGCCCGCGCTGGTGAACCTCTACAAGACCGCGAGCGCCTCGGTGGAGCGGAGCGGGCTGAGCGGCCAGCGGTTGGCGGTGTACCTGGTGATCGACTACTCCGGCTCGATGAAGCCCTACTACAAGGACGGCAGCGTCCAGGCGCTCGCGGACCGGGTGCTGGGGCTGTCGGCCAACCTGGACGACGACGGGAGCGTGCCCGTCGTGTTCTTCTCCACCGAGGTGGACGCGGAGGAGGAGATCGCCCTGGCGGACCACGCGGGCTGGATCGACCGGATCGTCGCGCGCCTCGGCCACATGGGCCGGACCAGCTACCACCTGGCGATGGATGCCGTGGTCGAGCACTACCGGAAGAGCGGCACCACGGCGCCGGCCCTGGTGCTGTTCCAGACGGACGGCGGGCCGATCGACAAGGGCGCGGCGGAGCAGCGGCTGTGCGAGGCCGCGAAGCTGCCGATCTTCTGGCAGTTCATCGGGTTCGGCGACCCGGGCAGCCGGCAGTTCGACTTCCTGCGCAAGCTGGACGGGTTGGCGGTCCCGGCGAGACGGCCCATCGACAACGCGGGCTTCGTCCACCTGGGGCAGGACCCCCGGAAGGTCTCCGACCAGAAGCTGTACGACCTGCTGCTCGCGGAGCTTCCGGTGTGGCTCAGGGCCGCCCGGGCCCAGGGCATCGCACCGGACGGCCCGGAACTGCGGGTGCCCAGCGGCGTGGGGGGGGGGGGGGGCGGGGGCCGCGCCCCCGCCCCCGCGCCGCGGGGGGGGGGGGGGGCCCCGGCGGGGGGGGCCCGGGGGGGGCCCCCCCCCGCGGGGCCCC